>CAMONF010000041.1 GCA_946620335.1 uncultured Clostridia bacterium | reverse complement strand
TGGGCAGCGGCGCTCTGGCCGGCACGACCTATCCTCTGGATCGGGCCATGACGGCAAAGCTTCTGGGATTCGACAGGCCCTGCGCCAACTCCATGGACGGCGTCTCCGACAGAGATTACGTGATCGAGCTCCTGTCCGCGCTGGCCACCATCCAGATGCATCTTTCCCGTCTTTCCGAGGAGATCATCATCTGGAACTCCAACGACTACCGTTTCATCGAACTGGATGACACCTATGCCACAGGCTCCAGCATCATGCCCCAGAAGAAGAATCCGGACATCGCGGAGCTCCTCCGCGGCAAGACCGGCCGGGTCTACGGCGCCCTGACAAGTATGCTCACAGTCATGAAGGGCATTCCGCTTGCCTACGACAAGGACATGCAGGAGGACAAGGAGATGACCTTCGACGCCATCGACACCGTGAAGAGCGGGATCCACCTCATGGAGGGCATGCTGCACACCAGCCGTTTCAACAAGGAGCGGATGGCGGAGAGTGCACGAGGCGGTTACATGAACGCTACGGATGCCGCCGACTACCTGGTCAAGAAGGGGGTTCCCTTCCGGGACGCGCATTCCATCATCGGCCGTCTGGTGCTTGTCTGCATTTCCAGGAACATTCAGATGGACGAGCTGCCCCTTGAGGACTGGAAGAGCGAGTGCGATGTCTTCGAGGAAGATATTTATGACGCCATCTCCCTGAAGACCTGCGTCGAGAAGCGCCTGACCAAGGGCGCGCCGGGACAGATGGACGAGGAACTGGCGGAATGCCGCTCCTACCTTGCGGGAAATGGTATTTGAAGCCATTGCCGGTGAAAATTACCAAAAACGGCATTTGATCTTTGTCTGATTTTACTTGTGAAATCGCGGGGAATGGAGTAAAATCATTCCTGATTTGAAAGAACATACGATATCAAGCCGGCCTTTGAAGCGGACTTTAAGGACCGGATGAGTTTTTACTAAAAGGAGTAATTATTATGGAAAAGAAACTCAGAGTCGGTATCCTGGGCGCCACAGGTATGGTAGGGCAGCGCTTTGTCACCCTTCTGGCCGAGCACCCCTGGTTCGAAATCTGCGTCCTGGCCGCCAGCGCCCGCAGCGCCGGCAAGCGCTATGAGGACGCCGTCGGCAGCAAGTGGAAAATGACAACACCCATGCCGGAGACCGTGAAGGACATGATCGTCCGCAACATCACGGATATCGAGGGCATCACCGCCGATGTGGATTTCGTTTTCTCCGCCGTCAACATGACCAAGGATGAGATCCGCGCCATCGAGGAGGAGTACGCCAAGACAGAGACGCCTGTCGTCTCCAACAACTCCGCTCACCGCTTCACACCGGATGTCCCCATGGTCATTCCGGAAATCAACTCCGACCATTTTGCCATCATCGAGGAGCAGAAGAAGCGTCTTGGCACAAAGCGCGGCTTCATCGCCGTCAAGCCCAACTGCTCCATCCAGAGCTACATCCCGTGCCTGGCCGCCTGGCGCGAATTCGAGCCCACCAAGATGTCCGTCTGCACCTACCAGGCCATCTCCGGCGCCGGCAAGAACTTCGAGGATTGGCCGGAAATGATCGGCAACATCATCCCCTACATCGGCGGTGAGGAGGAGAAGAGCGAGCAGGAGCCCCTCAAGATCCTCGGCCACATTGAGGGCGACCATATTGAGAAGGCTGTTTCCCCGGTGATTTCCGCCCAGTGCATCCGCGTTCCGGTCCTGAACGGCCATACCGCAGCTGCCTCCATCAGCTTTGCCAAGCCGGTCACCAAGGAGGTCCTGATCGAGAAGCTCCTCGCCTACTTTGAGAACAACAAGGCCCAGGCCCTGGGTCTTCCCAGCGCTCCGACCCCCTTTGTCCGCTACATGACGGAGGACAATCGTCCCCAGGTCACCATGGACGTGGACTTCGGCAAGGGCATGGGCGTTTCCATCGGCCGTCTCCGCGAGGACAACGTCTTCGACTTCAAGTTCGTCGGTCTGTCCCACAACACCCTTCGCGGCGCCGCCGGCGGTGCTGTCGAGTGCGCCGAGATGCTGACCGCTCTTGGCTACATTTCTGCAAAATAATGAGACAACTGTGAAAAAAGGTGTGAATCAGGGAAGGTTCCTTTTCCCGGTTTTTTGAAAACTGTGAAAAAAGTGGGAATCAGGGACGGTTCCTTTTCCCAGTTTTTTGAAAACTGGGAAAAGGAACCGTCCCTGATTCCCACTTTTCCCACTGCATTTTGGAAAGGAGGGAGCATCATCAAGGATCTTTACATCGCGGAAAAGCCCTCGGTGGCCCAGGAGTTTGCCCGGGCCCTCCATGTGAACGGCCCCAGGCGTGACGGCTACGTGGAGTCGGATACTGCCGTCGTCACCTGGTGCGTCGGCCATCTGATCACTATGAGCTATCCGGAGGCTTACGACATCAAATACAAACGCTGGTCCCTCGAGACCCTCCCCTTCATACCGGAGACTTTTCAATATGAAGTGATTCCGGACGTCGCCAAACAGTTCAAGATCGTATCCGGCTTGCTCGCGCGGGAGGATGTTGGTCGGATTTACGTCTGCACCGACTCGGGGCGTGAGGGTGAGTATATTTACCGCCTCGTGGAAATGATGTCCCCCAAGGCCGTTCTCTCCAAGGACCGCCGCCGGGTCTGGATCGACTCCTTTACGGATGAGGAAATCGCCCGGGGCATCCGAGAGGCAAAGCCTCTGTCAGCCTATGACAACCTGTCCGACGCGGCCTATTTGAGGGCCAAGGAGGACTATCTCATGGGCATCAATTTTTCCCGCGTCCTGACACTCAAATATGGGAACAATATATCTTCTTTCCTCGGCAGCAAGCGGTCCGTCGTTTCCGTCGGGCGTGTCATGACCTGCGTTCTGGGCATGGTCGTGCGGCGCGAGCGCGAGATCCGCGCCTTTGTGAAGACGCCGTTTTACCGTGTCCTCGGCAATTTCGGCGGGATCGAGGCGGAGTGGAAGGCCGTGCCGCCCCAGTCTGCCTACTGCGAGCTTCTCGAGGGAAAGCAGGAGAGTGCGGACGGGAAAAATGAACCCCGCATCCTTTATTCCCCCCTCCTCTATAAGGAGAACGGTTTCAAGGAGCGGAAGGACGCTGAGGCCCTGATCGCGGAGCTTATGAAGACTGATCCCCGGGAGGGGCTGGTCACCGAGGTCAGCCGCCGCAAGGAAAAGAAAAACCCGCCTCTTCTCTATAACCTGGCAGAGCTCCAGAACGACTGCTCCAGGATGTTCAAGATCTCCCCGGACGAGACTCTTAAAATCGCCCAGGAGCTCTACGAGAAGAAAATGACGACATACCCCAGAACGGATGCCCGCGTCCTCTCCACGGCAGTCGCCAAAGTGATCGACAGGAATGTGAAGGGGCTGACCAAATTCGGGCCGGTGTCTTCATTTGCCGAAGAGGTGCTCGCGGGGGATGCCATCGGCAAGATCGGAAAATCCCGCTACACCAACGATAAGGCCATCACGGACCACTATGCTATCATACCCACAGGCTCGGGTCTTGGCGCGTACAACTCTCTGTCGTCTACGGCGAAGAAGGTGTATGAGACCATTGCCAGGCGCTTCCTGGCTATCTTTTACCCGCCTGCGGAATACAACAAGGTGCAGATGACCATTCTTCTTGGCCGCGAGAGCTTCTTTGCCTCCGCGAGGACCTTGATCAGTGAGGGATATCTCAAGGTCATGGGAGGAAATAAAGACAGGAGCGAAGAGGGGGAAGGCAGCGAAGCCGATAACGGCCGTCCCGCCCAGGACCTGGCAAAGATCAGGAAGGGCATGCGCCTGCCGGTGGACAGCCTCTTCGTCAAGGAAGGCGAGACCTCTCCGCCCAAGCGGTATACCTCCGGCTCCATGATCCTGGCCATGGAAAATGCAGGCCAGCTGATCGAGGACGAGAGCCTTCGCGAGACCATCAAGGGCTCCGGAATCGGAACCTCCGCCACCCGGGCTGAGATCCTGAAAAAGCTGGTCAATATCGGGTATCTGGATCTGAACGGAAAAACGCAGGTCATTACCCCGGAGCTGCTCGGGGAGATGGTGTATGACACCGTGGACGCCTCCATCCGTCCTCTTCTCAATGTGGAGCTGACGGCCAGCTGGGAGAAGGGCCTGACGGGCGTGGCAGACGGGTCTATCTCCAAAGAAGAGTATATGGAAAAGCTGAGCGGCTTCGTTGCCAGACGGACCTATGCCGTCATGGGCCTGGCAAATCAGGGCGACCTGAGGGCCAGGTACGACAGAGCAGCAGGCTTCTACAAAAAGCCTTCGGAAGGTACTGCAAAGAGCAGCTCTAATAGGACGGCCAGGACAGGTTCCGGAAGCACGGGCCGAAAGAGAGCCGCGGCGGGCAGCACAGCCGGAAAGAGAGGTTCGCGGTCATCCTCAGGCAAAAAGGATGAGTGATCGTTCCGGGAGGAACCCCGCCATGACAAAATCAAGTGGGTGCACCGAAAAGCCACTCGTCAAATTCACCTGAATGATATATAATGGTATCGTTTTTGAATGCGGAAAGTACCTTTGGCGGCGCAGTGGAGCCGGAGGCACAGGTCTGCTTTACAGATTACGGAGCAGTTCGGAGGGAAACTGCTCGCAGCGCAGTATAACGCCTGTCTGATTCCGTACAAGCTTTATTAAGGAGGAAAGAAACTATGCTGCAGGAAGAACAGATCAAGATTGTCGACCTGATGACCCTGGATGAGACCATCGCTAAGCCCTATCTCAGCCAGTTCACTTATCCCTGGGAGGCCCTGGCCGGTATCCACGACTATATTCTCGAGCTCGG
>CAMONF010000040.1 GCA_946620335.1 uncultured Clostridia bacterium | reverse complement strand
GCTCTTGTCATAGTACAGGAAGTAGCCGTTATCGCTGGTCAGCGGATAAGCGTATGTCATCTCAGACATGGTGGCGGCTGCTGTCGCGCCGGCATCGTTCTGCTCTGCGACCCAGGCAGAGTCATCGCCCAGCGGTGTCAGAGCGCCGGAGGAGACAAGGCGGGCCAGCTGGTCCTGCGGGAAGCCGTAAAGGTCGGCGCCGCCCTCAACGTCGGTGATCATCTTGGAAGCGGCATCGCCTTCACCGACCGGCTCGATGGTGACGGGGTAACCGGCCATATCCGGGTTGGCGGCGAAGAAATCGTCGCAGGCCTTCTTGGTGAAATCGCCGACTTCCTCGGCGACCCAGATGGTGATGGTGCCTGAGCCGTAATCTACAGCCTCTGCGGGCTCGGCAGCTTCTTCGGTGGACTCTGCGGGAGTCTCCGCTGCCGGCTGAGCGCTGTCAGAGCTGCCGGAAGATCCGCAGCCGGCCAGCATGGTGACAGCCAGTGTTCCTGCCATAAGTACAGATACGAGTGACTTTTTCATTTTTCCTCCTGTTTCTCCGGCTCTTTTTTGCGGCGGCCGGTTACCCGCACAATAAAGTACTTGGTCGGGGAGCGGAAGTGCCGCCGGTGTGGTTCTTCCTTCGGCTTGCGCCCATTTTTCGAAAGTTTCCGAAAGTGTATTGGATGTTTTTTCGCATACTTTCGCTCCTGTGCCATGATGATATACTATTTTCTGCCCATCTGTCAATAGATATCTGCAATATTTTTTCATCATTGTGGATTTTCTCCAATTTTTGGTTGTATTTATTTTCGTATAATTTCGGATTCCGAGGTATTCATACTTGTTTTTTTCGAAAGTCCACCCTATAATGGATGCAAGACAACAAATTTTCGAGCAGCAGCGCCAGCCCTCTCCCATTCCGGATCAGAAAAAGAAGGCAGTGCCTACGCCGCTTCTTCCATCGCCAGCCGGGAAGAGAACCGCAGCGCCGTACGCCCTGCTGCACCGTTCTTAATATATGAGGGACACGTTATGGCAACTATGAAGGATATAGCCGACAAGCTCGGCATCTCGCTGGGGACCGTCTCCAAGGGTCTGAACGGCGGCCAGGATATCTCCGAGAGCCTCCGCCAGTCGATTCTGGATACGGCCGTGGAACTGGGCTACCAGAGCCGGCGGACCAGGAAGACCGGGCAGAAGAAGCTGGCCCTCTTCATCGAGAATATGGACTATGCCAGCGAGGACCAGTTCGGCTACGACATCGTCCTGGGCTTTCAGAAGGCGGCCTTCCGCGACGGCTGGGGTGTGGATGTCATTTCCCTGAGCCACGCTTTTCAAAATGAGAACCGCTACAACACCTACATGGTCCAGGAAAAATACGCCGGCGCCTTCTTCCTGGGCCTCTCCCTGGACGACCCCTGGATGAACCAGTTGGCCGAGACCACACTGCCAACGGTCCTCCTGGATAACGCCGTGCAGGTCAACCCCCACGTAGGCTCCATCGGCACTGACTCCGAGGAAGGCATCGACATGGCCATCTCCCACCTGGTCTCCTACGGGCACGAGAAGATCGCCTTTCTGGACGGCTCGGCGGGCTCCATGGTCTCCAACCTCCGCATGAGCGCCTACCTCTCCAGTATCTCCCGCCACCAGCTCCACATCGACCCCAACCTGGCTGTCTACGGCTACTTTGTGGCCGACGCCGCCCGCTACCACGTGCCGGGCTTCCTGGACAGGGGCGCCACCGCCATTCTCTGCGGCAACGACCTTATCGCCAGCGGCGTCATTGAATGTGTGAAGGAGGCCGGCTTCTCGGTGCCGGAGGATGTCAGCGTCATCGGCTTCGACGACCTGCCGCTGGCGGCCGCCCTCGACCCGCCCCTCACCACCGTCCGGCAGAACCGGACAGAGCTGGGCCAGTGCGGGTTCTTCACCCTCTACGCCATGATGAACGACGTCTCCATGAGCCGCAACTACCTCCGCCCCGCCCTCATCGTCCGCGGCAGCACCGCCATGGCCCGCCCGCGGATCGCCGTCCGCCGTGAGGATGACGTGGATTCCGTCGCCAGGGTGAATCCAGAGCTCTTTACCAGATATATTCGGCAGGGGATGGTATGAAAAAGTGGGAATCAGGGACGGTTCCTTTTCCCAGTTTTCGAAGAAAACTGGGAAAAGGAACCGTCCCTGATTCCCACTTTTTTAAGTTCCCCTTCTATCTCAGAACCTCTGAGCAAACTCCCTCTCCACCTGGCGCTGCATATCCTTCTTGGCGATATCCGCCCGCTTGTCGTAGAGCTTCTTACCTTTGGCAAGACCGATCTCCACCTTGACCAGGCTGCCCTTGAGGTAGACCTGCAGTGGCATGATGGTATAACCCTTCTCCCGGATGGCCTCGCCCAGCTTCCTGATCTCAGACTTGTGCAGGAGAAGCTTGCGGGGGCGCAGCGGGTCCTTGTTGAAGATATTACCCTTCTCGTAGGGCGAGATGTTCATGCCCTTGATGGTGATCTGCCCCTTGCTGATCTCCACGTAGGCCTCCTTGATGGAGCACTTGCCCTGGCGGATGGACTTGACCTCCGTGCCGGCCAGGGAGATGCCCGCCTCATATTTTTCCAGAATGAAATATTCATGATAGGCCTTTTTGTTGTTGGCCACCAGCTTAATGCTGTCCTTTTTCTCAGCCATATCTTTTACTCCTCCTCCGAATGCGCGTCCGGCTCGAAGTCGATAATGCGGGAATTCAATCTCCCTGTCTTCATTTTACGCCCGATCCTCCGCCGGACCGTCCAGCTCGAAGTCGATGGTGCGGGCGGTTATGTCCGCTGCTTTCATTTTCACGCGGACCTCGTCGCCCAGCCGGTAAACGACGCCCGTGTAGGAGCCGACCACCGCATGCTCCGCCTCATTGTAGTAGAACTGGTCGCCTTCCATGGCGGAAATGCGGACAAGCCCCTCCACCGTGTTCGGCAGCTCCACATAGATGCCCCAGTCCGTCGTCCCGGAAATGACCCCCGTAAAGCTCTCCCCGATCCGCTCGGCCATGAACTGCGTCATCTTGAGCTTCACGGTCTCCCGCTCGCCCTCCACCGCCTGCCGCTCGGTCACCGAGGACCGCTCCGCCACGCTGCTCATAATGCTGCGGTAATGCCGCTCCTTCTCCGGCGTCATCCGCCCGTCAAGGACGTCCGTGATGATCCGGTGGATCTGCAGGTCCGGGTACCGACGGATGGGCGATGTAAAGTGGCAGTAATATTTGGCTGCCAGCCCGAAATGCCCTGCGCAGTCCGGCGAATAGCGCGCCTGCTGCATAGAACGAAGCATGAGGCGGCTGATCATCCGCTCCTCCGGCCGGCCCTTGATTTCCTCCAGGGCAGCCCTGACCTCCTTGGGCTGGATCCTGGCCTTGGCTGTCTTCACATGGCCGCCGGCCTGCCGGATCAGGGCCAGAACATGGTCCACCTTCTCGACGTCCGGTTCCTCATGGATCCGGTAGACGAAGGGCATGTCCCGACGGCAGAATTCCTCCGCCACGGTCTCGTTGGCCGCCAGCATGAATTCCTCAATGATACGGGTGGCGCAGTTCTCCTCCTCCGCCACGATATCGGTCGGATGGCCGGAGGAGTCCACGATAATTTTGGCCTCCGGGAAATCAAAATCGATGGCCCCG
>CAMONF010000039.1 GCA_946620335.1 uncultured Clostridia bacterium | reverse complement strand
TGAACTTCGAGAACAAATACATGCGCCACGATATCGGCAAGGCCATCGACGAGGCGTAAAAAAGCGGGAATTGGGGCCGGTTCGAAAAGAACCGACCCAAAAAAAAATGTGCGTGGTTTTTTTTCCTGCCGCTCTTTTTTGTGGTCCGGTTCTTTTCGAACCGTCCCCAATTCCCGCTTTTTTACGCCTCGTCGATGGCCTTGCCGATATCGTGGCGCATGTATTTGTTCTCGAAGTTCACCAGCTCCGTCGCCTTGTAGGCGTTGGCCCTGGCTTCGACGAGGGTTTTGCCGAGCGCTGTCACGCCCAGGACGCGGCCGCCGTTGGTCACGATCCGCCCCTGGTCGTCGAATTTAGACCCCGCATGGAAGACAAAGGCATCGTCACGGCCCTTGAAGTTCTCAAGGCCGGTGATCTCATACCCCTTCTTGTAGGAGACAGGATACCCGTCAGAGGCCAGCACGACACAGACCGCCGCGTTGTCCTCGAAAGCCAGCTCCACCTCATCGAGTCTTCCCTCGACGCAGGCTTCCATGACCTCGACCATATCGTTCTTCATCCTGGGGATGACGACCTGGGCCTCGGGATCGCCGAAGCGGCAGTTGTACTCCAGGACTCTCGGTCCCTTGGGCGTCAGCATGAGACCGAAGAAAATGATGCCCACAAAGGGTCTTCCCTCCGCCGCCATGGCGTCCACCGTTCTCTGATAAATGTGCTCCCTGCAGAATTGATCCACTTCCTCCGTGTAGAAGGGGCTCGGGGAGAAGGTGCCCATTCCGCCGGTGTTGAGTCCGGTATCGCCGTCCCCTGCCCGCTTGTGGTCCTGAGCAGAGGTCATGGGCCGGATGGTCTTGCCGTCGCAGAAGGACAGGACAGATACCTCGCGCCCGGTCATGAACTCCTCAATGACCATCCGGTCGCCGGCGCTGCCGAACTTTTTATCCTCCATGATCTCGGCCACCCCTGCATCCGCCTCCTCGGGCGTGTTGCAAATGAGAACACCCTTGCCGAGCGCCAGACCATCTGCCTTGAGCACGATGGGGAAGGACGCGGTCTTCAGATATTCCCTGGCCTCCTCCGCCGAAGAGACAGTTGTGTAGCCGGCCGTGGGGATATCATACTTGAGCATAAGGTCTTTGGAGAAGGCTTTGGAGCCCTCCAGGATGGCTGCATTTTTTCTGGGGCCGAAGACCTTGAGGCCCCTGGCCTCGAAGACGTCCACGATGCCGCCGACCAGCGGATCGTCCATGCCGATGATGGTCAGGTCCACGCCCTGCTCCGCGGCGAAATCCGCCAGCTTTTCAAATTCCATGGCGCCGATGGGCACGCACTCGGCGAACTCGGCGATGCCTGCATTTCCCGGGGCGCAGTAAATCTTGTCAACTTTCGGGCTCCTGGCCACAGCCCACGCGATGGCGTGCTCTCTTCCGCCGCTGCCAACGATCAGTACCTTCATAAAAACTCCTCTCTCAGCAAATCACTTGATGAACACATGACCATCGGCCACGGTGACACGGCCGGCGGCGATCAGATTGATGGCCTCCGGCATTATTTTCCACTCTGCCTCCTCCATGATCCTGAGCTGCAGGCTCTTGGGCGTATCATCCTCGCGGACCGCCACAGCCTTCTGCAGGATGATCGGGCCGGCATCCAGGTCCCGGCTCACGAAGTGCACCGTCGCGCCGGAGATCTTGACACCCCTGGCCAGCGCCGCCTCGTGGACCTTGAGCCCATAGTATCCCTGCCCGGAAAAGGCCGGAATCAGGGCCGGATGGATGTTGATGATCCGGTTCTCGTAGGCGTCGATGAGGCTCCCGGGGATAGTCACGAGACAGCCCGCCAAAACGATGAGATCCACCTTATAAGCGTCGATCTCAGCCTTCAGGGCCTCGTTGAAGGCCGCTCTGGTCTCATAGCTCTTCGGGGAAATGACGACACCCGGAACGCCCGCCTTCTCAGCCCTCTCCAGGGCCTTCACGCCCGGGTTGTTGCTGATGACGACAGCGATCTCCGTGTTCTGTATGGTGCCGTCCGCGATCCCGTCGATGATGGCCTGAAGATTAGTGCCGCCGCCGGATACGAGGACGGCAATTCTCAGCTTGTTTTCCATTTTCCGCTCCTTGTCTATGGCTCACGATGAAAAGCCCGGGCAGGAGCCGGGCTTTTATTTGTCAGATCAAATCAACACCCTTCTCGCCCTCGACGATTTCGCCGATAACGAAGCCCGTCTCGCCGGCGGAGGCGATGGCGGCCAGGGCAGCGTCCTTGTCGGCCGGGGAGACGGCCAGCACCATGCCGATGCCCATGTTGTAGGTGTTGTACATCATATGTTCTTCGATTCCGCCGGTCTTGGCCAGCAGCTTAAAGAGAGCCGGGACTTCGTAGCTGTCCTTGCGGATCTGGGCACGGATCCCGTCACGGAGCATGCGGGGCACATTCTCATAGAAGCCGCCGCCTGTGATGTGGCTGCAGCCCCTGACGCGGACGCCCGCTTCTTTGATGCTCTTTAATGCCTTGACATAGATCTTGGTCGGCTTGATCAGGGCCTCACCGAGGGTGGTGCCGAGCTCATCGTAGTAGGTATTCAGGGCCTCCCGCTCCATGGGGAAGACCTTGCGGACCAGGGAGAAGCCGTTGGAATGGACGCCGGAGGAGGCCATGCCAATCAGCAGATCGCCAGGTTCAATTTCCGCGCCCGTGATGATGTTCTTCTCGTCGCAGACGCCGACGGAGAAGCCCGCCAGGTCATACTCGTCCTCCGGGTAGAAGCCGGGCATCTCAGCGGTCTCGCCGCCGATCAGGGAGCAGCCGGCCTGCAGGCAGCCTTCCGCCACGCCCTTTACGATCTCCGCGATCTTCTCCGGATAGTTGCGCCCGCAGGCGATGTAGTCCAGGAAGAAAAGGGGTTCGCCGCCCGCGCAGGCCACGTCGTTCACGCACATGGCCACACAGTCGATGCCCACCGTGTCATGCTTGTCCAGAAGGAAAGCCAGCTTGAGCTTGGTGCCCACTCCGTCGGTCCCGGAAAGCAGGACCGGATGCTCCATATTCTTAAAGGCAGCGGCGGAAAAAGCCCCTGAAAAGCCGCCCAGGCCACCCATGACCTCGGGCCGCATGGTCTTTTTCACATGCTCCTTCATCAGCTCCACCGACCTGTAGCCGGCTTCGATGTCAACACCAGCGCTCTTATAATCCATTTATACCTCCTTAAAGGAAATAAACACAGCACCGGGAAGAAATCCGGCGGACCATCTGCCCGCCTGCTGCCTTTCCACGGCGCATACTGCTCATACAATTCCGGGACGGCCTGTCCCTGGCCTGTCACCTCACTTGCTGTATCCGCGGTAACCTGTCTCCTGGAGACGGGCGTCCTTGGCCATGACCTGCTCCTTCTGGCGAAGGGAGTAAGCCTTGAGCTTTCCGAGAAGCTCCGGATCGGAGACCGCCAGGATCTTGGCGGCCAGAAGGGCCGCGTTGGCTCCGCCGCCGATGGCCACAGTCGCCACCGGGATGCCGCTGGGCATCTGCACGATGGAGTAAAGGGAATCCCGTCCGCCCAGGGATGTGGTGTGCATAGGGACACCTATGACCGGGAGGGGGAAGATGGCCGCGCACATGCCCGGCAGATGGGCCGCCATGCCGGCGCCCGCGATGATGACCTTGAGCCCCCGCTCCTCAGCGGTGGACGCATACTCGAAAAACTCATTGACCTCCCGGTGGGCGGAAATGATGTGCATCTCGAAAGAGACACCCAGCTCCTCCAGCACCGCTGCTGCCTTGGCCATGACCGGCATGTCCGAATCAGACCCCATCAGTATCCCTACTGTTGCCATAAAAACCTCCTTGCGGGCAGACAGACTTGCCGGCTGCCGTCCTGGTAAATATATCTTTTGCCGGGTGCCGGATTTGACCGGATGCCGGCATTTGCAACGCTTTAATTATTTAAAGCTTTTCCGGGCGTATTCCTCCCGCCGTGCGCTTTTTAAGGAGACGTGACCGAAATTTCAATATCTCTCGCTCCTCCCAAATAAAACCACACTCACGGAACACAGGCAGTGTCCGCACAGCATGGAGGCCTCTCCTCTTCCGTGCGTTACGCCTCGTACCGCTCCCGGATCTCCTCGAGGGACTTCGCCAGGGAACGGCGCAGCCGCTCCTGACCATCCGTAAAGGCGATGGCCTCCGGGCAGGCTTCCACCTGCTCCGCGGACTTGTCCGCCACATCCCCGGACAGCTCCAGGAAATAAAGACCGCCGAACACCGCCGCTTCCTCCCGGCAGGCCTCGTAGGCCTCACGGGCCGCTCTCTTCCGGCGGGAGACATAGTTCTCGTCCAGAAAGAGGGCGAGGTCCTCCGCGTGGTCCAGGCAGAAAGCTATATTCGGAATCCCTTCCGGATGGGCGGAGGGAATGTCGTCATTTCTCACAGACAGACGGGCCGTCACAGGGGGAAGCGTCACCGCAAGTCCCTGCCCCTCCAACTGCCTTGCAGCCGCGAGGAGGACCCGCTCCGCTCCGGCACAGGCCATAAGCCCGACCGTCTTTACAACCGGCTTTTGGGAAAGCATTGTCCTGACAGGGGCCAGGGCTTTCTCAGCCAGAGCGTCAATCTCTTCTCCGCTCATTGCGCTGTAACGGCCGGCCAGCGCCAGATTCTCGTCGCCTGCCCGTATGCCGAGCGCGCAGAGGTAAGACGAGTCCGTAAGGTCCGCTTCCTCCAGCATCTGCCGGAAACCCTTTCCCGCCGGGACAGCTTCCGCCTCCTCGGGATCGAAGTCTTCCTCCTCTTCAAAGGGCAAAGGCCGCGGTCCTCCCGGGCAGACCCGGTTCCATACCTGCTCCGCCGTCTCGTCGGCCAGATAGTCCTCCGCGTAGAAGCGGAAAATGGTCCGCACGTTCCCGGGCGAAGGAAGCTCCTCGCCGGCAAAATCCCCGTAGATCTCCAGGAAGAGTTCCAGAAGGTTCGCCATACCCGCCTCGTCGCCGGCGGCGGCGCAGGGAATGATGGCCGTGAGCTCGGCAGACACAGCAGAGAGGATCTGCCCCATCTCCCGGCCCAGGCGCGCTGCGGCAAAGGCAGGATTACAATAAGCTTGTTCATAACCGCCCGGCAGGGTAGACTGCCACAGGGAGGATCGGTCTTTATTTTCCAGGACCGCCAGCAGGAAAACAGCCGTCTCCCTGAAGTAATCCCGGTAAGGGACGGGCACGAGCTGCTCCTCGGGTATTTCCCGGAGCCGGCCCAAGGCCAGTTCAAGTCTTTCCATCATCGGCCGCTCCTCACCCCAGACCCACCAGAAAGAGGGTCAGCCAACCGATCATGATGATGCCGCTCAAAATGGACCCGATCAGGGAGAATTTCGACGACACGTTCTTCTCGGAAAAGGATCTCATCCCCACGTAGAAGCCGTACACGGACAGGAGCGCCGCCGTCAGGGCCAGTCCGCCCACGAAGCTCTCCGCCTTGCCGCCCGCCGCGAAGGAGATGATTACCACAAGGACAAAGAGGAGGGCCGAGGCTCCCGCCAGGGCCGTGGCCAGCTTCCCGTCCCGGGACTGGACCTTCTCCACGAACCTGTATTTCTTTTTATCGGCCATAGAAACGCCTCCTCACCGCATTACAAATGAGAAAAGTGATGTAGCCTGCCAGCGCCCCCAGGGTATTGAGGATCACATCGTCCACATCGCAGGTGCCTGTCCTGGTGATCAGCTGGACCGCCTCCACCGCACCGGAGGAAAGCATGCCTAAAAGCACCACGATCAGGCCGTTCTTGAATCGCCGGCTGATGACCGGCATGAAAAAGCCGAAGGGCATGAAGCCCAGAATATTGCCGGCCAGGTTGAGAAAAACCGCCTTCAGACCCAGCTGGTCCCGGTAGCGGATGAACCGCTTGATCTCCCGGAAGGGGGTAAGATTCACGGACACCTCCTCCATGATCCCGGGCCTGTGATTGTACCAGTCAGCGAAGAAAAGAAAGTAGACAAGGGAGCACAGATAGCACACGAAGAGGATCCGGCCGGCCAGCCGGATTTTCCTCTCCCTGCGTCTTCTCGCCCTGCGGGCGAGCCATTTATCTTGCTCCGTACTGTTCATAGTATGCGTCGATTGCTGCCTTCAGGGTGTCGTCGATGACGATCCGTCCCTTGTACGGACGGTTGTAGAGATGCTCCACCACCTCCGCCATGGTCACGATGGCGCAGGTCTTCATGCCGAAGGTCTCGCCGATCTCGTCGAGGGCGCTCTTGTCCCCCGTGCCCCGCTCCATGCGGTCAACAGAAACGACCAGACCGACCAGGTCCACGTCGCCCTGCGCCTTCAGGATGGGCACCGTCTCGCGGATGGAAGTGCCGGCGGTGGTCACATCCTCGATGATCACGATCCTGTCGCCATCCGCGATGGGGCTACCCAGCAGAATTCCCTTGTCGCCATGGTCCTTGATTTCCTTTCTGTTGGAGCAGAAACGGATGTCCTTGCCCGTCTGCTCGGAAAGGCCGATGGCGGCCGTTACAGAGAGGGGAATACCCTTGTAGGCCGGTCCGAAGAGGACGTCAAAATCCGTCCCGAACCGGTCCTCGATGGCCCGGGCATAGTACTCGCCCAGCTTCTTCAGCTGGCTCCCGGTCCTGTAAAAGCCTGTATTCACAAAGAAGGGCGTTTTGCGGCCGCTCTTGGTGACGAAGTCACCGAACCTGAGAACGCCGGCATCCACCATAAATTCAATAAATTCCTGCTTGTATGCTTCCATAGTCAGCTCCTTACTGCCGCCTGGCGGCCGTGCAAGTATCCTGGATGCGCAGCCATATCTCCCGCCGCGCTGTTCTTTTATTGTCCGGGGAAATGCAAGGTTTGTCAATCAGCCGATTCACCAAAAAAGGAGGCCCATCTGACAGATTTCCTGACATACCTTCCTCCGCCGGGACTATATGTCGCTAAAAGTCGGACCGGGCGGAAACCGGCGTGTCTGCCGCCTCCGCCCGCATCACATTTATACGATTCCGATAATATCCTTGACGCTGCCGTAGCCCTTCCTGGCCAGGAAGCCCTCGATTCCCTCCGCGATCCTCTTCGCGGCAAAGGGATCGTGGAAGCTGGCGGTGCCCACCGAAACGGCGGTCGCGCCGGCCATGAGCATCTCGACGGCATCCTCCGCCGTGGCGATCCCGCCCATGCCGATGACCGGTATGGACACGCTGTGGGCGGCCTCGTAGACCATCCGCACCGCCACCGGGTGGATGGCAGGTCCGGAGAGTCCGCCGGTCCTGTTGGCCAGGGCAAAGGTCCCCCTCTCTATGTCGATCTTCATGCCGGTCAAGGTGTTGATGAGGGAGATGGCGTCCGCGCCGCCCGCCTCCGCCGCCCTGGCCATGACCTTGATGTCGGTCACGTTGGGCGAGAGCTTCATGATGACCGGCTGGCGGGCATGGGCCTTGACGGCCCTGGTGATCCTCTCCACCGCCGCGGGATCAGTGCCGAAAGCGATTCCGCCCTCCTTGACGTTGGGGCAGGAAATATTGATCTCCATCATGTCGATGGCCTCGTCAGCCAGGCGGTCCACCACGCGCAGGTATTCCTCCTCGGAGTGGCCGCAGACGTTGACGATGATTCTGGTGTCGTACTGCCTTAAGAAAGGCAGGTCCCGCTCGCAGAAGACGTCAATGCCGGGATTCTGAAGGCCGATGGCGTTGAGCATGCCGGAAGGCGTCTCGCAGACGCGGGGTGTAGGATTGCCGGGCCAGGGGACGTCGGCCACGCCTTTGGTCACCACGGCTCCCAGCGCCGAAAGGTCAAAAAATTCACTGTACTCCATGCCGCTCCCGAAGGTTCCGGAGGCGGTCATGACAGGGTTCTTGAGCGTCACGCCGGCTAAGGTCGTGGTCAGATCGGGTCTCATTTTATTAATCATGACAGGTCCACCTCCTCCGCGGCGAAGACGGGTCCGTCCTTGCAGATCCGCGCGTTCTTGACATGGGAATGGCTGTCCACGCCGGTGGTCTTCGTCACGCAGCCGAGACACGCGCCGACGCCGCAGGCCATCCGCTCCTCCAGGGAAATAAAACAGGGTACTCCCTGCTCCGCCGCCCAGGCCTTGACAGCCCTGAGCATGGGTGCCGGGCCGCAGGCGAAGACCGCGTCAGCCTCCACACCGGAAGCCCGAATCGCATCCAGGACATTGCCGCGGGTGCCCAGAGAGCCGTCCTCTGTGGCGATGCAGGTCTCAGGATAAGCCGTGACCTCCGGCAGGAGGTAGGCCAGCTCTCTGGACCGGTAGCCCACCGCGAAGATCGGCTTCGAGAGGGCCTCGGCGCAGGAGACCATGGGCGGGACACCGATCCCGCCGCCCACCAGAAGGACGCGGCTGTCGGCGAATTTCTCAATGGGGAAGCCGTTCCCGAGCGGCCCCAGTACCTGTACGCTGTCTCCGCTCTTCAGCGCCGAGAATTCTTTGGTCCCCTTCCCTGCCAGGCGGTAGACCAGTCTGAGGGATGACCCCTCCGCATCGATCCGGCAGATGGAGATGGGCCGGGGGAGAAGGGTCGATCCGTCCCTGCAGTAGATGGAAATGAACTGCCCCGGGCGGGCCTGCCCGGCAAAGGGGACCTTGAGCGTCAGACTGTAAATGTCAGGCGCGATCTCCTCCTGACCGAGGACAAGTGCCTTCGTGTATTCCATAGAATCCTCCTCTTACAGTATCAGTTCGGAACCGGCAGATGGGGATGTTGCGCATCCTCCGCCGCAGAGGGCTCCGCCGGTGCCAAATCTAATAATTATTCATTTGCGATTTCCTTCCCAGGCAATCAGTTGAGAGCTGACCGGATGTCCTCACGCATGTCAAGGACGGCAGCTCTGGCAGCGTCCGCATATCCCGCCTCGCCGAAGGAAGCGTACTCATCCTTCTTCCATGCCGCGATGATACCGCGGGAAGAGTTGACGATGGCGCCGAGTCCGTCGGCATCGAAGAAGCCGGTCAGGTCCTTGCCCTTGCCGCCCTGGGCTCCGTAGCCCGGCACAAGGATGAAGGCCTTCGGCATGAGCTCCCTGAGGCGCTTGCCCATCTCCGGGTAGGTGGCGCCGACGACGGCGCCGACATTGGTATAGCCGCAGGCCTCCGGAGACGAATCCTGGCAGGTCTCGCCCCACTTGTTGACCATGTCGGCCACGAGCTCATAGACCGGACGGCCATCCACCAGCCTGTCCTGAAGCTCGCCGGAGGAGGGATTGGAGGTCTTTACCAGGATAAAAAGACCCTTGTCGTACTCATTGCAGACCTTGATAAAGGGATTGACCGCATCGGAACCCATGTAGGGGTTGACGGTGACCATATCCGCATCGAAGGGGGCGTAGGACCGGCTGCCTACCTGCACGCGTCCCAGGTGGCCGGTGGCATAGGCGCCGGAGGTGGATCCGATATCGCCGCGCTTGATGTCGCCGATCACCACAAGTCCCTTGGACCTGGCATAGTCAACTGTCTTCTTGTAGGCGGAAAGACCGGGAATACCGAACTGCTCGTACATGGCGATCTGGGGCTTCACAGCCGGGATCAGGTCGCTGGTGGCGTCGATCAGGCCCTTGTTGAAGACCCAGATGGCCTCGGCAGCGCCTTCCAGCGTCTCGCCGTGCTCGTCGAAGGCTTTCTTCAGGATATAGGACGGCACGTAGCTCAGCATGGGATCAAGCCCGGCCACGATGGGTGCCTCTGTCTTTTTGATGGCGGTAATCAGTTTGGATATCATTTCGTCTCCTTTCTTGGTGGGGATCGGTAGCTTCAGTGGACTGGTCCGGACCCCTCTCCGGGTGGCCGAATTTCATGCCTTCCGAATGGCCGTACTGTCAAAGGCCCTCAGGGAGGCATAATTGGCAATCTTTTTATGCACTTTGACGAATATTTATGTCTCAAGCGCCCTCAATTAAGATGAATTCAACTTATTTCCCGGATAATTATCCTTGACTTACTTAAAGCGCAAGGCTATAATCCTATATGTCGGCCCACCGGGAGGATTTTGCGCTTCACCTGGCCGGTCCGGCCGCAGCGCCATATGAGTCGGCGCCTATCTATCATCATTTCATTTTTTGGAGGACAGTACAAATGAACAAGGGTACCGTGAAGTGGTTCAACGCCGAAAAAGGCTACGGATTTATCACTGGAGAAGACGGAAAGGATGTTTTCGTTCACTTCTCCGCAATCGTCGGCGAAGGCTTCAAGTCTCTGGATGAAGGCCAGGCAGTTACATATGACCTTCAGGAAGGCCCCCGCGGTCTTCAGGCTGCCAACGTTGTGAAGCTTTGATACTTCCCTCTTGAATCACTTCTACGTGGATTGAGACAGTGGTAAATAAAAAGGACATGATCGCAAAGGTGATCATGTCCTTTTTATTTACACGGGAGCGGGTGGTCAGCCGACGCCTGGCGCCTGGCTGAGCAACTGCCCGTGTACGAGAGAAGCCGCCGAGCGTCTTCCTCTTCGTTACCGGACCGCGAAAAGTTCTGGACTGCTTGGCAGCACGCGGCTATCCGGAAAGGCCATGCCTCCCCAACGTCCTCCTTCAGAGCGGAAACAGGGAATCAATACCCCTGGGTGAGTCCGTTGACGTAGTCGGTGTAGTCACTCATATTTACTTCCACGGCTGCAGCCGCCTCTTCGGTCTGGGGCGCCGCAGTGGCTTTCTGGTAGGTGGAGAAGCCGAACCATCCGGCGAAGGCCACAAGCACCGCGATGATGGCGCCATACTCCAGCTTCCGCATGCGCTGCTCCTTCTTGATGATTTCCTTCCGGTTCTTCTTATACTCCTTATACGCGTCGACCTTCTTCTGGCTCATGAATCGATCTACTCCTTTATTCCTGATAAGATTCTCTCATTTGGCGGAATGCCGTCTAACAGTATACCACAAAATCGTCAAATGACAACAATTATCCCGCCGTCATTGGCATAAACCGTCGACAATCCGCCCGTCTTCTGGACTATGCACCGCTTGACCTTGATCCGGGAAAGCAGCGCGTCGCGCACCATGAGGGCTCTCTCGTAGCAGTTGACGTAGGTGATGGCCAGGACCCTGTTCTCCGGGTCCACGGCATCCCGCACCACATGCTCCACCAGCTTGACCATGGCCTTGTTGTTGCCCCTGGCCTGGTCCACCTGCTCGATCACGCCGTCCACTGTGCCGATGCAGATGGGTTTTATTTTCAGCACTGTCGCCGCCAGGGCCTTCATGCGGCTGAGGCGGCCGTTCTTCCGAAGGGTATCCAGGTTATCAAGCGTGAAATAAGTCCGCTTGACCTTAATGAAAGCTTCCACCTGCCGGACAATCTCCTCGAAGGGAAGGCCTGCCTCCTCCAGCTCGATGATTTTGAGGGCCACCACCGTCTCGCCGCCCGAAGTCGAGCAGGAGTCAAAGACGTGGATGTGGGCGTCCGGATGTTCCTCCAGATACATATTCATACCGATCTGGGCGCTCTGGAAGGAACCTGACAGGTTCCCGGAAATCGTGAGCCCGTAGATGTGCTCGCAGTCGCACTCGAAAGCTTCCATATAGTCCTGGGGCGAGGGACATGCCGTCTTCGGGCACTCCGGCGACGCGGCGATCTTGCGCACAAGCTCCAGCTGGTCGATGGTACCGTCGTCGACCAGCGCTTCCTCCCCGATGTATAAGGTAAGGGGAACCAACTGCAGGTCAGCCTTCCCCTTCATATCCTCCGTGAACTCTCCAGCACTGTCCATGACGATCTTATATCTCATAATTCTTCCTCCCATAAGACAATGTCAGACTTTTTTCTATTTTAACACAGGACAGGTACCTGGGCAAGACAGTTAGCCGTCAGTACAGATTTACTTTTTCTGTATAAATCCGTTTCCCCGCGGAGCCTTCCATGGTACAATAAATGACTGAAAAACCGGCGAGGTACGAACAGTGAAAGCATACGCTATCAAAGAAGTTAAAAAATGCATGTCCGCCCTGCTCATCGGCGCGGCCTTTGACGACTTTCTGATCTCCGAGGGCAGCATCACGACCTTCTGCACCTGGACCGTCGACGGCAGCTGGCAGAGGGACTTCGCTGACCCCGACCACGAGGACCCCGCCTCCGAGAGACGCCTGGCCGCCTGGAAGGACGTCAGAAAGATCTTTCTGGAGCTCATCAAGGGCAAACGAACGCCCCTGGCCTTCAAGATGGTCTTCGTCCTCTCCCCGGAGGCTCTCGAGGACCTGATCAGAAATGAAGACCTGGCCACTGCCCCGTCTGACATTTTCGGGCTCTACATGAACCTGACCTTCCGCGACGGGCGCCTGCTCCTGACCACAGGCAGCTCCTTTAGGACCTTCTCCATGGATAGGTCTGTGGACAATGCCTGGGATGCCTATGTGGCGCGGTTCTTTGGGGAGAACGGGATCGAGCTGGAAAGTCTTTGAGACTGAGATACTGGGAATCAGGGACGGTTC
>CAMONF010000038.1 GCA_946620335.1 uncultured Clostridia bacterium | reverse complement strand
GACACGGCCGGTGTAGCCGATCAGGGAAGCGAAGGCCTCGGGTGAGTCGTAGACGCGGATAGTGTCCTCGACGATGTCTATGCCGGTCAGCGTGGCCTTCTGCTCCATGAGATCAGCCACGGACTCATCCGAAAGGTTGGTTGCGATGGTGACCGGGACGTATTTCCGGAAGCTGGTGGTGAAGAGCTGGTAGCGGACGTAGACGATGTCCAGAATGTCCTGCTTGGTGAGCTCGACCGGGAGCCCGTTGGCCAGGAATTCCTCCTCCGTGTAGGGCTTGTTCTCGCGGATGATGGCGTAGCCGTTCTCGGAAATCAGATATTTCATCATCTCCGCGGCCGAGGCATTGGCCTGCTCCTCCTTCAGGTCGTCGGTGTAGGCCTGTCCGTAGACGTCCGCCTTGAAGCGGAGAAGGGAGACGCCGGTGACGTCGAATTCGTAATCCCCGCTCTCCTCCCCCAGCACGATGTGGAAATCATTGCTCAGGGCATCTCCGTGGGACTTCAGGATCTGGGAGATCCGGTATGCCTCGCCGTTCAGGTAGAGGGCCTTGGCGCGCCGGGTCTCATAGGTGCCCGCGTCCGTCAGGGTCAGCGAATAGGAAAGCTCGTTGTAGGCCAGGATGCTGCCGTTGCGGTCGTAGATATTGCCGCGTGTCGCCTTGAGGGTCCTGGTCCGGGTGGTCTGCATGGAGAAGTTGTTGCGGTATTCCGCGCCGTTAATGATCTGCAGGTCGTAGATCCGGTGGATCAGAAAGAAGGACATGGTCAGGAAGATCAGGGCCATGATGGTCGTGCGGCCGATCCTGACCCGCCGGAACCATTTGATTATTCTCTTATCCATAAGGAACTGCTGGCCTCCTTCTGTCTTTCCACCAGCAGGTGGTTGATCTTATAGAGAATGGGATAGACGATAAGGGTACTGAGGACTGTGAAGGCCACTGTCGGCAGGATAATGACCGCCAGGTATTTCCCGAAGGCCAGTTTTCCCTTGAGGAGGAAGTTCGACAGATAGATGGCCAGATTGAGGAAGGTCTCCCCGGCGCCGACCAGCACCAGCGGCAGCCGGACACTGTTGTCGAAGTAGATCTGGCAGAAAAAGCCAGAGAAATAGCCCGCCATCATATAGAGAAAGGCATGGCCTCCAAAGACGCTCCCGGAAATGATGTCGATAAAGAGACCGCTCACAAAACCGGTCAGAAGTCCCTCTTTTTTCCCCTGCATAAAGCCCATGGACACCGTCAGTATCATCATGATATCAGGCGTGACGATGGCGAAAGGCAGTCTGGAAAGTACTGTGGTCTGCAGAAGAAGAAAGAGCCCTATGATGAAGAGCATGGCTGCTTTTCGTCTCAATCGGAATTCTCCTTTGTCTGTTTCAAATCGGTGATGACAAGTACCTCGCGGATGTTCTTGAAATCGGCGGCCGGTATGATGGTGCCGGACTTGGTCAGGTTGTTGGCATCCATGGATACGCTTCCCACGTAGCCGATGAGAAGGCCTGTCAGGTACTTGGTGGAAATGTTGGAGGTGACGATCCGTGTTCCCTCCATGACGATGTTGTCGCGGTCCCTGAGCTCTGAGAACTCGATCTTTCCGCTTCCAAACAGGGCAAGGTCACCGCTCACGATACAGGTGTCGGATGTGGAAGCCACCATGGCAGAGACATTGCTGGAATCGTCGATGATGGCCCGGACCTCGGACCAGTTATCGCCTGTCTCGGTAATGATTCCGACCAGGCCGCCGCCCGCGATCACGTTCATGTCCACGGCCAGGCCGTCGTTCTTGCCCTTGTTGATGACGAAGGTGTTGTACCAGTTCCCGGAATCCTTGGCGATGACCTGCGCGGCCACCTTGTTGTATTCCGTGTACTGCCTGTCGAGGTCGTAGAGCTCTGTCAGCCTTTCCAGCTCCGTCTGCGATTGCAGAAGCGCGTTGTTCTCCATGATCAGCTCGTCGACCCTGGCCTGAAGGGCTTCATTTTCCTCCGACAGCTTCTGGACGTCCTGGAAGCCGGAAAAGACCTTGGAGAGCCTGGTCCCGATCTTGTTCACGCCGTTCTGAAAGGGAACGACCATGTCCACGAAGGCTCCCCGGACCGGGTCCTTCACAATGCCGGTGGTCAGGGTGGTGACAGCCAGGCCGCCGCAGAGGATAAGCAATATGATCAGAACATGACGGCTTTTCAGGTTTATGTTCAGTCTCAGCTTTTTCTTCATTTCTTGTTCCTTATCGTATAGGCCCACTTGTGGAGGGTCCTGTCTCCGATCAGCTCCTTGAGCCCGTTGACGGTGCACATCTCATAGTAGGGAGAAATCCTGACCTCGCAGCCGACGATGTCCTCCAGATACCGCTTAAGGCCGGGGATCCTGGCCGTGCCGCCTGTCAGGTAGATGCCCTCTCCGATGACAGCCTTGCGGATCTGCGGCGGCGTCCTGTCGAGGAATGTCCTTATTTCCAGGGCCAGGGCCCGGATCCGGCCTTCCACCGCCTCCGAGACCAGGGCCTGGGAAATGACAGCCTCCCGCGGCCTGCCGGTCAGGGTATTCATGCCGTAGACCTTGCGGGCATCCCTCCGCTCCGGCTCCAGCGTCGCGAGGACAGCTTTTAACCGGCGGGCAGTTCTCCGCCCGATCAGAAGGTTCTCCAGCCGCCGGACATCGTTCATGATGGCTTCGTTGATCTGCTGGCCCCCGATGGGGATATCCTTGCTGATGATGACCTGCTCGTTGGCGATGACCGAGATCTCGGAGTTCTGGCCGCCGAGCCCCACGATCATGGTACCTTTGGTGCGGCTGATGGGGACACCGATGGCGATGGCGTCACAGATGGGCCTGTCCACCAGGTAGACCCTGGGATTGCGCAGATTGCCCGCATGGGAGATGGCATAGTAGGCCCGCCGCTCGATTTCGGACATGACAACAGGCGCCGAGAAATAGATCGCCGGCGCATATCCCAGGTGTCTGTCTACCCGCCGAAGCAGGGTGTGGAGTACGAATTCGACCTCGGCCACGTCCGCGATCCGCCCGCTCTTGACCGGCATGTCCACGGAGATGTTGTCCGGAGCCTTCTCATACATTTCAAAGGCGTCGTTGCCCACCGCCAGGACCTCCCGGGTGTTCTTGACGGCGATCATGTTCTTCTCGATCAGCGTCTTGCCCGTGTTCTGGCTGTATATCTTCACGGAGCTGGTCCCGAGATCGACTCCGTAGGCATTGTGAATGATCATTTATTCCTCCGGCTGAAGGATCAAATCAGCTTCCGCGAAGCTGAAATAGCTGTTGTTTCCAATAATGATGTGGTCGAGGAGCCGGATGCCCAAAAGCCTTCCGCCCTCTCCGACCCTTGCCGTCGCCTCCAGGTCCGCCGACGAAGGATTGGGGTCTCCGCTCGGATGGTTGTGGACCATCACGAGGGACGTGGCCCGGTGGCGCAGAGCCGCCAGGAATATGTCCCTGACGGAGAAAACAGCCTGGTCGCCGGTCCCCAGGGAGATCTGCTCCTGCCCCAGAAGACGGGACCTGGTGTCCAGCATGACACAATAAAGAGACTCCCGCTCCTCGTGCCGCAGTGTCTCCATAAAATAATCCGCGATGGACGAAGGCGAGTCGAGGGATATCCTCTCCCGCCTCCTTGTGGCGGCGATCCGCCTTGAAAGCTCGGCAACACAGGTCAGCTGAATGGCCCGGACCTCCCCGATTCCCGGAATCTCCATGAGCTCCGGTATGGAGAGGGAGCAAAGCCCGAGGAGGCCGTTGTTGCCCGGCGCCCTCCTCATGACCGCTTCCGCCACTTCCAAGACAGGCCTTCCCTGGGTCCCTGACCTCAGGAGCACAGCCAAAAGCTGCGCGTCCGTCAGCGCCCCAGGTCCGTAGATCAGGCACTTTTCATAGGGCCTCTCCAGGTCCGCCTTGTCCCTCAGCAGTATGTTTTTCATTTGCATGCGCGCGGATCGGGCCGGATCCTGCGTCAGATTGCATCATAACATAAATTTGCATCGGTGTACATGACCGGGGCAAGTTTTTGAAATCTTTTAGAAATGGCCTCGGCGCACCGCATGCCGTCCATGGCGGCCGAAATAATGCCGCCCGCGTAGCCCGCGCCCTCCCCGCAGGGGTAGAGTCCGTCCACAGCCGACACGTATTCCTTGTCCCGGAGGATCCTCACCGGCGACGATGACCGGCTCTCCGTCCCGGAAATGATGGCATCCGCCCGGTCGAACCCTTCAATTCTACGCCCGAAGGCCTGGACGCCTTCCACGATGTCCCGCGTCATGAAGTCCGGCAGGATGTTATCCACCCGTCCGAAGGCGCCGCCGCCCTTGTTCACGGAGGCGAAGGCGCCGGGGCCGCTGCTGGCAGTTCCGCTCCGGAAGTCCGCGAAGAGCTGCTGGGGAATCCTCCCCTGCCCTGCGCGATAAGCCAGCGCCTCCAGCTCCCGCTGGAAGGGGATGCCCGCCAGGGCAGCCGGTCCCCGCCAGTCGGCAGGCGTGTAGTCCGCCGGATTCACGGATACCAGCAGGGCGCTGTTTGCATTTGCCGAACCACGGCCGGAATAGCTCATGCCGTTGACCGCCAGACGGCTCTCCTCGGAGGATGCGTTCACCACATAGCCGCCGGGGCACATGCAGAAGGAGTAGACGCCGCGCCCGTCCGCTGCCTGATGGGTCAGCTTGTAGGCCGCCGGCGGCAGGTCCTCCCTGGCCCGGCCGTACTGAGAGAGATCGATCATGGCCTGGGGGTGCTCAATCCGGACCCCGCAGGCGAAGGGTTTGGCCTCCATGGGCAGGGCGTGGTCCGCCAGCATAAAGAAGGTGTCCCTGGCCGAATGGCCCGGAGCCAGCACGCAGGCGCCGGCCGGAATCAGCTCCCCGCCGTTCACATAGATGCCTGTCAGCCGGCCGCCCTCCGTCCGGTAGCCATCGAACCTGGTCCGGAACCGGTACTCACCGCCCATCTCCTCTATGCTCTTCCGCATGGAAATGAGGACCGGCACCAGCACATCCGTCCCCACATGGGGCTTCTGGTCCGTCAGAATATCCGAAGAAGCGCCGTGCTTCACAAAAGTCTTTTTGATAAATCCCGCCCTGTAGAGGGGGTCCTTGACGGAAGTGTTCAGCTTGCCGTCGGAGAAGGTCCCGGCGCCGCCCTCGCCGAACTGGACGTTGCTCTCTTTGTCCAGTCCCCCGCCCTGCCAGAAGTCCTCTACCTTTTTGGTACGGATTTCCGCAGGATCCCCGCGGTCGATGATCAGGGGGCGGAAGCCGGCCATGGCCAGGAGGTAACCGGCGAAGAGGCCGGCCGGGCCGCAGCCGACGACCACGGGCCGCTCGTTGAGCACCTCTCTCCCGCCGACGGGCATGTGATAGCGCTCATCGGGGGCCTCGGAGATGTTCCGGCGCTTCCCGCCGGAGACATGGACCTGGCCGGATACCGCCACGTCCACGGTATATATATAGTAGAGGTCGGGCTTTTTCCGGGCGTCCAGGGAACGGCGCACGGTCTTTATTTCCCGGATCCTGTCCTCCCGGATGCGCAGCTCGGCGGCCGCCTTTTTGAGGAGGGCGGACTCGCTGTGGCCCACGGGAAGTTTGATGTCGCTGATTCGGATCATTTGTCCTCCCCTCTGCCGGCGCTCCTGCCGGCCAGGGCGCCTGTGGACCAGGCGAACTGGAGGTTCCAGCCGCCGCAGGCCCCGTCAATGTCCAGCATCTCGCCGGTGAGATACAAATTCTCCACCAGGCGGGACATGCAGGTGGCGGGATCGACCTCGTCGGTGGACACGCCGCCGCTCATGACCTGGGCGGCTTTGGCCCCCTGGTGGCCGGTCACGCGGACGCGGAAATGTTTGGCCCGTTCCGCCAGGGAAATGAGATCCGGCGACCCGGCCGTAAGGGCCGGGATCAGCTTCTCCGGGAAGAGACCCACGAGAAGTTTCTTTAACGGGCGCAGCAGATGATTCGCGTGCCGCTCATGAAGGAGTTCAGCCAGTTCCCGCTCAGTGCCGTCCGGGAAAAAGTCCAGTTCGGCGTGGACCGGGGCATGGCTGTCCAGAAGACGGACGGCCTCGGAGCTCACGATGAAGACAGGAATGCCTGAGATGCCGTACTCTGTCAGCTGCAGCTGGCCGCTCTCCTCCTCGATCAGCTCCCTCCCGGAAATGATACGCACGCTTCCGTTCACGCGGACACCGGCCCAGCCGAGTCTGCCCGCATCCTCCACATTGAGGGGCACCAGGGCCGGGAGCTGCCGGATCACGGTATGACCCATCCGCGCGGCGATGCCGGCCGGCTCTTCCGCATCTTCCTGACCTGCTATGCCCGCCCGGGTCCCGCAGGCGAGGATGACTGCGTCCGCCTCATAGGTCCAGGTAGCTGTCTCCACCTGAAAACGGCCCATGACCTTGCGGACGCGGCGCACTTCCTCCCGGGTCTTGATGCGGACGCCGCACTCCTCAGCGGTCATGAGAAGGTCCTGAAGGACCGACTCCGCCTGGTCGGAGTAGGGGTAGATCCAGCCGCCGCGGGAAGTGGTGTGAACTCCGATGCTCTCAAAAAAGGCCAATGTCTCGGCCACAGTCCAGTTCTCCAGCACCTTGGCAGCGAACGATCTCTCCTCACCGTGGTAGACTCCGGCGGTGGACCCGGTGGTGGTCAGGTTGCAGCGGCCGTTACCTGTCCTGAGAAGCTTGCGGCCGGGCTTGTTCTCCCGCTCCAGAACGGTGACGCGGGCGCCGCAGCGGGCAGCCTGTATGGCAGCCATGAGGCCGGAAGCGCCGCCTCCGACCACGATCACAGATTTTCCCTGTTTGTCCATAGCTTTTACGTCCTCCTTCCGCTCTCCTGCGGGGCATTTGTTATGAAAAACTTCTTTTAGTAGAGGCTGCCGGCGGTCGGTCCGGGCAGACCATCTCCCGGGAAGCTTTGGCGGCTGCCAGCTCGGTCCGGGCAGACCATCTCCGGGAATCTTCCCGCGCAGCACATCCGTTATAGCAGCGGCCGGCAATCGAACCTTATTCGGTCAGCGCCTGTGGCTGCTGCCGGTTTTTATTTCCTGTCTGACCGGAATAAGGTCTCAGCGGGCTGCCGGCAGAGGGACGAGCCCCGCCGCTTTCATGGACTGCAGCGACATGAGAATCCCCAGTTTTGCGGACGGCCAGGTCAGGCCGCCCTGGAAATATACGTTGTAAGGCGGGCGCATGGGGCCGTCGGCGGACAGCTCGATGGAGGAGCCTTCCACGAAGGCGCCGGCTGCCATGATGACCGGATCGTCATAACCCGGCATGGGCGACGGTTCGGGGGCGACAAATGAATCCACAGGCGCTCCCCGCTGGATGCCCTTGCAGAAGGCGACGACCGCCTCCGGGGAGCCCAGGGTGATAGCCTGGATGATGTCGTGCCGGCTCTCCTTCCCATCCGGCAGGACGGCGAAGCCCAGCTTCTCGTAGATGTTGGCGGCGAACACCGCGCCCTTCAGAGCGGAAGCGGTGACGGTCGGCGCCATGAAGAGGCCCTGGTAGAAGGCGGGGTTCACGCCCAGGGAGGGACCGACCTCCGCGCCGAGGCCGGGGCAGGTCATGCGGAAGGAAGCGTTCTCGACACACTCCCGGGTGCCGGCGATATAGCCGCCCACCGGGGCCAGACCGCCGCCGGGGTTCTTGATGAGGGATCCGACCACCATGTCGGCGCCCACATCAGAAGGCTCGATTGTCTCCACGAACTCGCCGTAGCAGTTGTCCACCATGCAGATGACGTCGCTGCGGACCGATTTGCCCGCGGCGATGGCCTCTGCGATCTGTCCGACAGAGAGGGTCCGGCGCATCTCATAGCCCTTGGACCGCTGGATGGTGATGAGCCTTGTCTTGGGCCCGATGGCCGCCTTGATGCCCGGGATGTCGAAGGAGCCGTCCGGCAGGAGGTCCACCTGGCGGTAGGTCACGCCGTACTCGGCCAGGGAGCCGCGCCCGGGCCGGATGCCGATGACTTCCTCAAGCGTGTCGTAGGGCTTGCCCGCTATGGAGATCATCTCATCCCCGGGGCGGAGGTTGCCGAAAAGGGCGATGGCCAGCGCGTGGGTCCCGCAGGCGATGAGGGGGCGCACCAGGGCCGCCTCCGTGTGGAAAACGGCCGCGTAGACCTCCTCCAGCTTGTCCCTGCCCAGGTCGTTGTAGCCGTAGCCCGTGGTGGATCCCAGGCAGGCCTGGCTCACGTGGCATTCCTGCATGGCTCCGATGACCTTGAGCTGGTTGTACTCCGCCGTCCGGTCGATTTCCTCAAAACGCTGCCTGAGCTCCCCGCAGACGGTCTCGCCGAAGGCGAGCACGTCCCGGTCGATGCCCAGGCGTTCATACATGTTTTCCATTTTCTATCCTTCCTGATGCAGATGTATGAAAACAGGGGCGCCGGCGAAAATGACGCGTGACACAGCCTTCCCCTGTCTTCTCTCCTATAATTGAGGCGAGGGGATGCTGCGGCGTGTCTGCCGCGATCCCCGGCCTGTTATCTTTATTGTTTCCACCGGTTCAGGCGAAGGGATGCTGCGGCTCACCAGCCACGATTCCCAGCCTTTCCTCGATATCCTTTAAAATGAAGGCAAGCATGGCCCCGCCATCCCCGCCGAAGGCGCTCCGGTCCACCCAGATTGCCTCCTTCTCCCGCTTGAACCAGGTGATCTGGCGCTTTGCGTAGTGGCGGGAATCCCGTTTCAGGATCCGCACGGCCTCTTCGTAAGTCGTGGTGCCGTCCATGGCGTCCAGCATCTCCTTGTAGCCCAGGCCCTGCATGGAGACCATATCCCTGGTGAGGCCCATGGCCTTCAAGAAGGCGACTTCATCCAAGAGACCGGCCGCCATCATGAAATCCACCCGCCGGTCGATCCGCTCGTAGAGCTTTTCCCGGTCGTCGGTCATGACATAGAAGGCCAGGTCGTAGGGCGATGGCCGCAATTTCTCCGCCTCATTGTGGTCGGAGATCCGCATGCCGGTCTCCTCGTAAAACTCCAGGGCGCGGACGACGCGCTTTAGGTTGTTGGGATGGATCTCGGCCGCTGCCGCGGGGTCTACAGAAGCCAGGCGGGCGTGAAGGGCTTCATTTCCCTCCTCTGTGGCCAGCGTTTCCAGACGCTGCCGGATCTCGGGCTTTGCCCCGGTCTCCGTAAAGTCGATGTCCCGGGTCACGGCCTGAATATAAAACCCGGTGCCTCCGCAGAGGATCGGCACATGCCCGCGCCTGTAGATCCCGGAAATGCATTCCCGGGCCATCTCCGCATAGCGCACCACGTCGAAGGCCTCTGTCGGGTCCGCCACGTCGATCATGTGATGGGGAACGCCCATCATCTCCTCCAGGGTGATCTTGGCGGAACCGATATCCATGTTCCGATAGACCTGCATGGAATCGGCCGAGACCACCTCGCCGCCGATGCGGCGGGCGACCTCAACGGCCATGTCGCTCTTTCCGGAGGCCGTCGGGCCGGCTATGACGATCAGGGGCTTTCGCTCTTTCCTCTCACTCATCGCGCCACCTCACACAATTCTCCTGAACCGCTTCTCCAGGTCCGCCCTGGTGAAGGAAATGATCGTCGGCCGCCCGTGGGGACAATGATAGGGGTCTCCGCAGGCAAAAAGCTCGTCGATCAGGGCCTCGGCCTCCTTCAGGGAGAGCCGGTCGCCGCCCTTGACCGCCGCCTTGCAGGCCTCGGTGGCCACCTTGAGGACGTAGCGGTCCAGGTCCTCGAAGCGGTCGCTGACCTCCAGGTTCCCGAGGAGTTCCAGAAAGAGCTCCCGGGCGCCCATCCCGCTCAAGGTGTAGGGGACGGCGCTGATCTTGTAATCTCTCCCGCCGAAGGGCTCGATCTCGAAGCCCACCCGCCGGAAGGCCTCCATATACTGCTCAAGCAGCACCTGTTCTTCCATGCTGAGGGAAATGACAACAGGCGGCGAGACGATCTGCCCGGTGAGTTTATTATCCTCGTACATCTTCCAGAAGCGGGTGAAGAGGACCTTCTCGTGGGCAGCGTGCTGGTCGATCATGTAAAGCTTGTCGCCGTACTCGAGGATCCAGTAAGTGTCGAAGGCACAGCCGATGATCCGCCTGAGGGGCGCCGCCTCCGGCGAAAGGAAATCCGGCAGGAAGCTCAGCTGCTGCAGGGTGGGCGCCTTGCCGACGGAAGTCTTCCCGGTATCGGGTGCGGTTCCGGAAGCAGATGCCGTCCCGGCGGAAGCTTTCCCGGCAGGGTCAGACAGATCTCCGTTCCAGGTCCCGGAAACGAGCGCCTGCTCCTCTTCAGCAGGTCCGCTGCCAGGCACATCGGAGGATGTCCCGCCATCGGGCCGGATGCCCGCTGCGTCACCGCGCACTTCCTCAGTACCGCCGGCCGGAGCAACTGCTGCCTTCCGGTAACCAGGCTCTGCACCGCTGACAGTCGTATCGTTCTCATCGCCGGAGGCCGCCAGTTTTTCCAGGCGGCGGGCGTAATTCATGGCCATCTGCTCCCGGAGGGTGGTGGTGCCGGGCGTTCTGGCCGAGTATGTGTAGCGCTGACCATCGCTGCCTGGGGCATTGGTGTTGTTGCTGCCCTCCTGCTCCGCTGGGCGGTCTTCACTTCCGGAGACATTGGCGGCCTGTCGGGCAGGGAAGGTGAAGCGCTGACCGTCACGGTTTGAATAGTCTGCTCTGCTGCCGCTCTCCTGCCGGTCTTCATTTCCAGGGACACTGGCAGCGGGCCGCCCGGCACCGCGCTCGAAGATCTCGGGCGAAGCGTACTTTTCCGGCGCCTTCTCCTGTTTGGCCGGTTTTTCCGGCGGATTCAGGGAGGTCCTGAGAATCATCTCCTCCTGGGCCAACGCCCGGCTGATAGCGTGGGAGACCGCGTTCATGACAGCCTTCTCGTCGGAAAAACGGACCTCCATCTTGGTGGGATGGACGTTGACGTCCACGCCGTCGCCGGGGAGGTCTATCCTGAGGCAGGTGAAAGGATACTGGTGCTGCATGAGGTGGGTCCCGTACCCCTCCTCGATGCCTATGGAGACAACGCGGCTCTTCACATAGCGCCCGTTGACGTAATAATTCTCAAAGTTCCGGTTGCCTCGGGAGACGGCCGGGCGGGCGATGAAGCCGCCGATCTGAATGCCGTTCTCCTCGTAGTCGATGGCCACCAGCTCGGCAGCCACGTCGCGCCCGTAGATGTTGTAGATGGCGTCCTTCAGGCTCCCGCTCCCGGTCGTCGCAAGGCGGGTCTGCCCGTTGACGATGAATCGGAACCCGATCTCAGGGTTGGCCAGGGCCAGCTGCTCCACGAAGGCGCCGACCCGCGCCGCCTCGGTCATGGCCGTTTTCAGGAATTTGGCCCTTGCGGGCGTATTGTAGAAAAGGTCCCGGACCACGATGGTCGTCCCGTCCGGCGCGCCGACTTCCTCCAGAAGCCGCTCCCGGCCGCCCTCGATGCAGTAACGGGTGGCCTCCAGGGAGTCGGCCTCCTTGGTGATCAGCTCCACCCGGCTCACCGCGGCGATACTGGAGAGAGCCTCCCCGCGGAAGCCCAAAGACTTCAGGGTCTGGAGGTCCTCCACCGCCGTGATTTTGGAGGTCGCGTGGCGCAGAAAGGCCTTTCTCACCTGGTCTGCGGGGATCCCGCCGCCGTTGTCCGTGATCCGAATCATGCGGATCCCGCCGTCCTTTATGTCCACGGAAATGCGGTCCGCCCCCGCGTCGATGGCGTTCTCCGTCAGTTCCTTGACGACGGAAGCAGGCCGCTCCACTACCTCGCCGGCGGCGATTTTGTCGATCGTGGTCTGGTCTAATACACGTATTTCACTCATATCTTCAGCCCTTCCACCGGTTCTTCAGCTTGTTCTGGAGCCGGTAGAGCTCATTCATGGCGTCGATGGGCGTCAGGTTCTGGATGTCCAGCTCCTCCAGCTCCTTCAGGACGTCCTCGTCCTTCACGGTGGCGAAGAGGGACATCTGAGCCAGGTCCACTTCATCGTAGTGGACGGCCTTGGCCTTGGCCTTCTGCCCCGGTCCGGCCACCGTCTCGATGGCCGAGGTGATGTCGGCGTCGGACAGCTCATTGAGGAGCTGCCCAGCCCTGGCCAGCACCGCCTCGGGCACGCCGGCCAGCCGCGCCACCTGAACGCCGTAGCTCTTGTCCGCCCCGCCGCGCACGATTTTTCTCAGGAAAATGATGCCATCCCCCTTTTCCCGCACGGCGATGCAATAGTTGCTCACGCCATCGATCTTCCCCTCGAGCTCGGTCAGCTCGTGGTAGTGGGTGGCGAAAAGGGTCTTGGCGCCGATGATCTTCCGGTCCGCCACGTACTCGATGACCGCCCAGGCGATGGACAGTCCGTCGAAGGTGGAGGTGCCGCGCCCGATCTCATCCAGGATGAGGAGGCTGCGGGATGTGGCGTTGCGGAGAATGTTGGCCACCTCGGTCATTTCCACCATGAAGGTGGACTGGCCGCTGGCCAGGTCGTCCGAGGCGCCCACTCGGGTGAAGATCCGGTCCACCAGCCCGATGTCCGCGCTCTTTGCCGGGACGAAGCTGCCGATCTGGGCCATGAGGACTATGAGGGCCACCTGGCGCATGTAGGTGGATTTGCCGGCCATGTTGGGGCCGGTGATGATGTTGATCCGCTTCTTTTTGTTGTCCAGCGTCGTGTCGTTGGGGACAAAGGCTTCATTTTCAATCATCCGCTCCACCACCGGATGGCGGCCGCCCTTGATGGAAATGACGCCATCCAGGGTGATCTTCGGGCGCACATAGTTGTTCCGGCGGGCCACCTCGGCCAGGGAGGCCATGACGTCGATCTCCGCCACCATCCTGGCTGTGGTCTGGATCCGGCTCAGGTTGTCGCCGATCTCCTCCCGGATATCGGCGAAGAGCTGGTACTCCAGGGAATTGAGCTTGTCCTCGGCCCCCAGGATCTTATCCTCCAGCTCCTTGAGGCGCGGCGTGGTGTAACGCTCGCCGCCCACCAGGGTCTGCTTGCGGGTATAGTAGTCAGGCACCATATTCTTGAAGGAATTGGTGACCTCGATGCAGTAGCCGAATACCCGGTTGAACTTGACCTTCAGGGTGTGGATACCGGTCTTCTCCCGCTCCTCGGCCTCCAGCTGGGCAAGCCAGTCCTTGCCTTCCGTCCGGGCCGCCCGGTAATCGTCGACCTCGGCGCTGTAGCCGTCGCGGATGATGCCGCCCTCCTTCATGGCCAGGGGCGGGTCGTCGATGATGGCCCGCTCGATGAGGTCCGTGATGTCGGTCAGGTCGTCGAAGCTCTCCAGGAAGCCGTCGAACTTGCTGCAAGGCAGCTCGTGAAGAAGAGCCTTGATGTGCGGCAGCATGGCCAGGGAGGACTTCATGGCGATGAGGTCCCTGGGGTTGGCGCTCTTGTAGCTGATTCTGGCTGCCAGCCGCTCCAGGTCGTAGACCGGGTTCAGGTATTCGCGGAGCTCCGCGCAGGTGATTTCATTTTTATAAAGAACCTCCACGGCGTCCAGGCGGCTGGTGATGGCGGCCTGGTCGATCAGAGGCTGCTCGATGAAGGACCGGAGCATGCGGGCGCCCATGGCGGTGCGGGTCTTGTCCAGGACCCAGAAGAGGGAGCCGCGCTTCTGCTTCTCCCGGAGGGTCTCGATGAGCTCCAGGTTCCGGATGGCGGCGCTGTCCAGGACCATAAATTCCTCTGTCCGGTAGGGACGGATCGTGGAAATGTGGGACAGGTCCGTCTTCTGCGTCTCGAAGAGGTAAGACAGGAGGGCGCCGGCGGCGCAGATACCGCAGGAGAAGCCGCCCAGTCCCAGTCCGTCGAGACTCCCCACATGGAAGTGGTCCTGCAAAATCGTGGTGCAGGCGCCGTCCTCAAAGTAGGCGTCGCCCATGCTCTCGATCAGCATGTTGTAGCGGGCCTTCAGGTCCTCGAAATCGAGGTCGCACATGAGGAAGGACTCGTTGCAGATGAGTTCGGCGGGCGCCAGCTTCATGATCTCGTCGGAGAGCTTTCGCGTGTTATCCACCTCGGTGACCATGAACTCACCGGTCGCCACGTCGCAGGCGGCGATTCCGAACCTGTCGGAGGTGCGGCCGACGCTCATGAGGAAATTGTTCCTGGTGTCGTCTTTGGTGTCCATGTTGGTACCGGGGGTGACGACTCTGGTCACTTCCCGCTTCACAAGGCCCTTGGCCAGCTTGGGGTCCTCCACCTGGTCGCAGATGGCCACCTTCTGGCCCTTCTCAATGAGTCTGGAAACGTAGGTGTCCACAGCATGGAAGGGGACGCCGCACATGGGCGCCCGCTCCGGCAGGCCGCACTCCTTGCCGGTCAAGGTCAGCTCGAGGAGCTTGGATACCTTGATCGCGTCCTCGAAGAACATTTCATAGAAGTCGCCGACCCGGTACATGAGCACGCAGTCGCTGTAGGACTCCTTCACTTTTTTGTATTCCTGCATCATGGGGGATAGAGCCATAGGTCACCGTCCGTTCCTTGTTGTCATTTTCCTGTAAAAGGTCAGGATCGCTGACCCGTTACTTCCATATCAGATGGCGGCCATCAGACCGGCTCGCCGATGTAGTAAAAGCCCTTGCACTCCTTCATCCTGACCGGGAGGATCTTGCCGATCATGGACTCGTCGCCGGGCAGATGGACCACTATATTCTGGGAAATGCGGCCCGACACAAAGCCGGGCTGCTTGTTGGTCTCCTCCACCAGGACATCCATGACCTGCCCTTCAAAGCGGGCGCAGGCCTGATCCGCCCCTTCCTTGACGGCCGCCAGCAGGCGGTCGAACCGCGCGTGGGCCACGTCGTCGGGTACCTGGTCCGGATATTTGGCCGCCGGTGTGCCTGTCCTCTTCGAGTAAATGAAGGTGAAGGCGCTGTCGTAGCCGACCTCCCGCACCAGGGACAAGGTGTCCTCGAACTGCTCCTCCGTCTCGCCGGGGAAGCCGACGATGATGTCTGTCGTGAGGGAGATGTCCGGGATCCTGGCCCGGATCTTCCTGACCAGTTCCAGATACTGCTCGCGGTCATAGTGGCGGTTCATGCGCTTTAAGACCTCCGAGTTCCCGGACTGGACCGGAAGGTGAAGGTGCCGCATGACCTTGGGGTTCTCCGCGATGGCCTCGATGAGGTCGTCGGAGAGGTCCTTGGGATGTGAGGTCATGAAGCGCACTCGCTCGATTCCCTCCACCTGGCAGACCCTCCGCAGAAGGTCCGGGAAGGAAATGAAATCATCGATCCCCTTGCCGTAGGAGTTGACATTCTGCCCCAGCAGCATGACCTCCACGACGCCGTCGGCTGCCAGGCGCTCGCACTCGGCAATGATATCCCCGGCCCGGCGGCTCATTTCCCGGCCCCTGACGTAGGGCACAATGCAGTAGGTACAGAAGTTGTTGCAGCCGTACATGATGTTGACGCCGGACTTGAAGCTGTACTTGCGCTTCACGGGCATGTCTTCCGGAAGGACCGTAGTCTTTTCCTCGATGGCGATGACCCGCTTCTCATCGGTGAGGACGCGAAGAAGGAGCTCCGGGAAATCGGCCAGGTTGTGGGTGCCAAAGACCAGGTTCACGAAGGGATAGCTCTTTTTGATTTTCTCGACGACGTGGGGCTCCTGCATCATGCAGCCGCAAAGGCCCATGACAAGGTCCGGATTCTTCTTTTTCACGCCGTTCATATGGCCCAAACGGCCGTAGACATGCATGTCCGCATTTTCCCTGACAGTGCAGGTGTTGTAGATGACGATGTCCGCCTCATCCTCGTTCTCCGTGTCGGTGTACCCGACGTCGCGGAGGATACCGCGCAGCTTCTCGGAGTCACGGGCGTTCATCTGACAGCCGAAGGTCGTGATGTTGGCGTAAAGGGGCCTGCCCTTTTCGTCGGTAAGCTTT
>CAMONF010000037.1 GCA_946620335.1 uncultured Clostridia bacterium | reverse complement strand
GACCATATTGTGCAGGATGAGTGGATCGATTTCAGAAATACAGTCTACGAGATGCCCGACGGCACCGAGCTGGGCCCCTTCTACAATTTCAGCCGCCAGAACTACGCGGTCATCGTCGCGACGGACGAGGCAGGCAACTACCTCTGCGTCCGCCAGTTCCGCCCCGGTCTGCGCCGTCTGACCATGGAATTCCCAGCGGGCGGGATCGAGCACAAGGATGGGAGCCTTGTGGCGGCGGTCGGAGAGGGCGGCAAGTCTTTTGTCGCGGCCACGGATCCTTCGGACGTGAGCCCTGAGGCGGCCCTGGAGGCAGCTAAGCGCGAGCTCCGCGAGGAGACCGGCTATGTCTCCGACGACTGGAGCAGCCTCATGACGGTCGCCTCCTATGCCACCTTATCGGACAACTATGCCTTCATTTTCCGGGCAAGGATGTGCCGGCGGGAGACGGTCCAGGACCTGGACGATACGGAGTTTCTGAACGTCCACGTGATTGCCCCGGATGAACTGAGGCGCATGATCGACGCGGGCGAATTCCAGCAGGCGGTCCACATCCTGGCCTACTACCGTGCCCTGGAGGCGGACCATCAAGGGAAATGAAGGCCTGCGCGCTGAACAGCAACCATCAACAATGAGAGCGATTATAGCAGATATATGAGAAATAGAGAAGAAATGCGGCTCTTCTGGTCCTTCCTGAAGGGCAGCAAACGATATTTTATCTTAGGCATTCTGGCGGCCCTCCTGCGGAGCCTCTCTGAGGCGATCATCCCTCAGATCATCCGGGCCACCATCGACTACGGCATCGGGGACGAGGAGAGCCCCCTGCCCGCCTTCGCCACAAGCTGGCTCGAGAGCCTGGGCGGACGCGCTTTCCTGCGGGACAACCTCTACCTGGTGGCCCTGGCGGTCATCGCCATCGCCGGCGTGGCGGCCCTGGCCTTCTGGCTCTGCGGCTACCTGTCGGTCAAGGGCGGCGAGACCATGGTCAAGAAGCTCCAGGACCGGCTCTACGCCCACATCGCCCGTCTGCCCTTCAGCTGGCACGCGGAGCACGCCACGGGCGACATCATCCAGCGCTGCACCTCCGACGTCCGGGTCATCAAGAACTTCTGTGAGGAGCAGCTCTACGACTTTGTCCGGATCGTGATCATGATCGTCCTGACGCTGGTCTTCATGCTGACCATGCATGCCAGGCTGACCCTCATGGCTTTCATTTTCATCCCGATCATCGTCGGGTACTCCTCCGCCTTCCATATCCGGATCTCCCGCCAGTTCGAGGAGTGCGATATAAATGAAGGCATCCTCTCCACCATCACCCAGGAGAATCTGACCGGCGTCCGGGTGGTCAAGGCCTTCGGCCGGGAGGCGGACGAGGAGCGCAAGTTCCGGAAGCAGAACAACATCTACACCGACCTCTGGGTCAAGCTCTGCCTGACCCTCTCCCTCTTCTGGGGGACGGGCGACATCATGAGCGGACTGCAGATGCTGGCGGTGGTGGTCTACGGCGCCTACCTGACCGTGACCGGACAGATGACCGTGGGCAGCTACGTGGCTTTCATTTCCTACAATAACATGCTGATCTGGCCCATCCGCGCCCTTGGCCGGATGATCTCGGAGATGAGCAAGGCGGGGGTCTCCATCCACCGTGTCTCTGAAATCATCATGGCGGAGCCGGAGGTGCTGAAGGGCGAGGACGTGCCCGAGGAGACTTTCCGCGGCGACATCGCCTTCGAACACGTGAATTTCGGCTTCGGAAAGACCCGGGTCCTCACAGACATCAACATGGAGGTGCCCGGCGGCTCCACCGTGGGCATCATCGGCAGCACCGGCTGCGGCAAATCCACCCTGATCCACCTCCTGGACGGCCTCTACACCCTCCCCGAGGGCAGCGGCCGGATCACCATCGGCGGCCGGGACATCCGGGAAATGCCCGCCGAGGAGCTGCGGAGCCACATCGGCATGGTCCTCCAGGAGCCCTTCCTCTTCTCGCGCACCATCGGCGAGAACATCGCCATCACCGGCCACGGGGAAAATGAAGACATCGCCAGGGCCGCCGACATCGCCTGCCTGACCGAGACCATCCGCGATTTCCCCCAGGGCTACGACACGGTCGTGGGCGAGCGCGGCGTGACCCTGTCCGGCGGCCAGAAGCAGCGCGTGGCCATCGCCCGCATGCTGACCCAGAAGGCCCCCATCATGGTCTTCGACGACTCCCTCTCGGCGGTGGATGCGGAGACGGACGCCAGGATCCGGGCGGCTCTCAAGACGGCCCTCGGGGACGCCACCGTCTTCCTGATCTCCCACCGGATCTCCACCATCATGGAGGCGGACCGCATTTTCGTCATGCACGACGGGCGGATCGTGGAGGAGGGGGACCACGAGTCACTGTTAAAAAAGAACGGCGTCTACGCGAGGCTCTACGCCCTGCAGTCGCTGCCGGATGAGGCCTTCGCCGACAGAAAGGAGGTGGGCTGATGCCTGACAATCAGACCAAGACCAGCCTGCCCCTCTTCGGGATCCCGCTGCTCATTCCCTACCTGAAACGCTTCCGGAAGGAGCTCTCCGTCATGTTCTTCCTCGCCCTCGTGGGCGCGGGCTTCGACGTTCTGATCCCCTTCTTCACCAACTATGCCATCACCGAATTCATCGGTAAGAACACCCTTGACGGCCTGGGAATCTTCGCGGCGGTCTACGCCTTCGTGATCCTGAGCCAGGGTGTAATCAACGCCATCTCCACCTACGCGGGCTGCAAGCTGGAGCTCTACATGGACCGGGCCCTCAGAAATGACCAGTTCCACCACCTCCAGGAGCTCTCCGTCTCCTACTACAACGTCAACTCCGTCGGATATATTCACTCCCGGGTCATGAGCGACTCGGAGCGGATCGGGTCCCTGGTCTCCTGGAACCTCCTGGACGGCGTCTGGAACCTGGCCTACATCCTGGGAGCGGTCATCGTCATGCTGTCCATCAAGGCATCACTGGCGGTCTGGGTACTGGCTCTTATACCGGCGACGGCTCTCATTTCCGCCTTCTTCCAGAGGAGGCTGGTGGTCCTGGGGCGGGAGATCCGGGAGAGAAATTCACGGATTTCCGGCAATTTCAACGAAGGCATCACCGGCGCCATGACGGTCAAGACCCTCACGTTGGAGGAGGATATGGACCGGCATTTCACGGACGAGACCACCAAAATGCGGCGGACCTCTCTGCGGGACGGCGCCCTCAGGGCGGCTTTCCGGTCGGTGATTTCATTTTCCGGCTATGTGGCCCTGGCCTTCGTGCTCTGGCGCGGCGGGGCTTTGACCATGGAGGGGCTCATGCTCCTCGGCACCCTGTCCGTCTTCATGAACTATGCCCTTGGCCTCATGGACCCCATCCGGTGGGTGGTCAAGGCCCTCTCGGACCTCATCACGGTCCAGGTCAACATCGAGCGTGTCTTCCGCCTCCTGGGCGAGGTGCCGGGCGTGGAGGATTCCGGTTCCGTCAAGGAAATCTACGGCGACTCCTTCGAGCCCAAGCGGGAGAACTGGGAGAAG
>CAMONF010000036.1 GCA_946620335.1 uncultured Clostridia bacterium | reverse complement strand
TGCGTTGATTCCATCACCGTCCGCGGAGGCGGAAAGGAAGGCCTCTTCATGTTCCCGGGCTTCAAGGAGACCATGGACGCCGTGAACTGGTTCGAGAGCATCGAGGAGGCGGCGGCTTGCCTGGAGCGGGTACCGGACTGCTTCTCCGTCCATGATACGTTGGAGGAGATCGGCGCGAGCGCGGAGGCCAGAAAGGTGGTCATGAGCGCTATAACGGCTATCGCTGAAAGGTCCTTCCCGGAGGCGGCTGTCTTTGAAGGGGATATGACCAGGAGCTTTGCGGATGCCAGCGGTGAGGGGTATATGGGGATCATCCTCAAGGACAAGCGGGAGCAGTCGTTGAGGAGGATTCACGCGGCGCTCAGTAAGGTACGGAAGTAATTGGAAGCACTGGAATCAGGAACCGTCCCTGATTCCAGTAGGAAGGCCGTTCATAAGGGCAGAAGGTGGAAACATGATCGAGGCTTTAAAAAGAATCAGAATCTCTGTCGGGCGGGGCGAGAATCAGTTCACCATGTCCCGCGGGAGCTTCCGGTACCGGCAGACCTTAAGTAATACGGAGGTCCTGCATAGAATTAAGGCCGGACAGAGCTCGAACGGCATCAAAATTCTCTTTGAAAGCCGGAACGGCGAGCAGTTCCTCTTTAAAGCCAGGGAGAAGAACGGATTGATCAGGGCAAGCCTGCGACCGATCGGGGAAACTGACTGCAACCGATACAGGATTTCATTCCCTGTCGAAGAGGGAATTCATATCTATGGATGCGGTGAGGTACACTCCGAGTTCGATCTGGCAGGTCACAAGGTAAGAATCTTCGTCGCCGAGCATCAGAACACCAGGCGGATCGGCCGGAAGCTGGTCAGAAAGGGTCTGCTCCTCAGATCGGCGGAACGATCCATGCGTTTTACCAGGTACGAATCCTACTATGCCCAGCCCACCTTTGTGACCAGCGGAAAATGGTTCTTTCACTCCGAGACCAAGGGCTACAGCAAGTTCGATTTCACGAATCCCAGGAGGATCACCTACAGGACCCAGGAGCCCCCTGTCTTCTGGCTGGGCCGGGCGGATTCCTTCCCGGAGGTGTCTGAGAAGCTGACCGGTCTATTGGGTCGCCAGCGCTCGCTCCCCGACTGGGTCTACGACGGCGCCATTCTTGCCGTCCAGGGCGGGACCGAGGAAATCGACAGAAAGATCGAAGCCGCAAGGTCGGGCGGGGCAGCAGTCTGCGGCATCTGGTCCCAGGACTGGTGCGGCTGCCGGCGGACCGGCTTCGGCTACCAGGTCATGTGGAACTGGGCTTGGGACCGGGAACTCTACAAGGACCTGGATAAAAGGATTCAGGAGTGGCGGGGGAAGGGCATTCATTTCCTGGGCTACATCAATCCCTTCCTGGCCATCGAGAAGGAGCTCTACCGCTATGCCTCGAAGCACGGCTACTGTGTGAAGGACAAGGCGGGAAATGACTACCTGGTCACGATCACTACCTTCCCGGCTGCCATGATCGACCTGACCAACCCCGACGCCTGGGAATGGTACAAGGACGTCATCAAGGAGAATATGATCGGCCTTGGCATGAGCGGCTGGATGGCAGACTTCGGCGAATATCTCCCGGTGGACAGTGTACTCTGGTCCGGCGAAGATCCCTACTATGTCCATAACCGCTGGCCTGCCCTGTGGGCCAGGCTCAACATGGAGGCGGTGCAGGAGGCGGGCAAGGAAGACGAGGTCTTTTTCTTTACCCGGGCAGGTTACACGGGAACCCCCAAATATTCCCCGATGATGTGGACCGGTGACCACCATGTGGACTGGTCCGAGGACGACGGAATCGGCGCGGTCATACCGGCCACTCTGTCGCTGGCCATGAGCGGATTCGGCATCGCCCACTCCGACGTGGGAGGCTATACGACTGTCTCCCAGATGTTCAGGAGAAGGGAGCTGCTCCTGCGCTGGGAGGAGCTGAATGTGTTCTCGCCCCTCTACCGGTTCCACGAAGGGAACCAGCCTTCCCGGAATGTCCAGTTCGACGCGGACCCGGAGCTGATCTGGCACCTGGGGCGCTGCAGCCGGGCCCATGCAGCCCTGAAGCCTTACCTGAAAGACCTGGAGAGGGAGAATTCGGAGAAAGGCACTCCGGTCATGCGCCCAGTCTTCTACCACTACGAAGAGGAGGAGGCCTGGACGGATAAAACGGAATACCTCCTGGGCAGAGATTTTCTCGTCGCGCCGGTACTGACGCGTCATGCGGTCAGCCGGACCGTATATCTCCCGGATGATACGTGGGTCCACATCTTCACCGGCCAGAAATACGGGCGAGGGACATATACCATCGACGCGCCCATCGGCACGCCGCCCGTTTTCATCAGGAAGGACAGCAGGTGGATGGATCTGGCAGAGGAAATCAGGCGGGCGTGGAATCAGGCGAATTGATCCCTGAACCGATGCCAACGTGAACGATCCACCTACAATCGAGACTGTATGAACTGCCCTTGAAAAGGCCAGTCATCATATATAAAGAGATAAATGAATTAGGAGGCTTACCATGAAATACTTTTTGGACAGTGCAAAGCTTGATGAGATCAGGGAGGCCTATCATACCTTCGGCATCGACGGCGTGACCACCAATCCCAAGCACATCATGAATTCGGGCAAACCCTTCCTGACCGCCATCCAGGACATCGCGGACTGGATCCGGGAGGAGGGACTGGACGGCAAGGATACTTTCCCGGTCTCTGTGGAGATCGATCCCTATATTGAGAAGGCCAACGAGATGGTGGAGGCGGCACGCAAAATCGCGGCGATCTCCGAGAATTTTGTCATCAAGATCCCCTGCACGCCTGACGGCATCTCAGCCGCCAGGACACTGGAAAATGAAGGCATCCGCACCAATGTGACCCTCATCTTCACCACATCGCAGGCCATTCTTCCCGCCAAGAACGGCTCGCTCTTCGTGTCCCCCTTCATCGGCTGGAAGGAAGCCAACGGCGAGGACGGCAAGCAGTACATCAGCGACATCGTCCAGATCTATAAGAATTACGGCTTCTACGGCAAGACCCAGATCATCTGTGCCGCGGTCAGGACAGGGCGGCAGATCGCTGACTGCGCCATCGCCGGCGCCGACATCGTGACGGCGGGCCTTTCGGTCTACAAGGACGCCATAACGCATCCCTACACCAGACAGGGCATTGAGAACTTCAGGAACGCCTGGGACAACACGGCTAAATAAAGGAGAGAGGGCATGAAGATCGGATTTGTGGGACTCGGCATCATGGGCGAGTCCATGTGCGAAAATATCATCAAAAAGCATGACGATAAGGTTTATGTCTTTGACATCGTGAAGGAGAAGACGGACAAGCTGGCAGCCCTCGGAGGCATCGCCTGCGGGAGCTCCAGGGAGGTGGCGGAGAAGGCGGATGTCTTCATTTCCATGGTGCCGAGATCGGAGCATTCGAGGGCGGACTACGAGGAGATTCTGCCCGTCCTCGGTGCAGGCAAGACCTGCATCGACATGAGCACCATCGACCCGTCGGTATCCGTGGAAATCTCAGAGATGGTCAAAAAGACCGGCGCCGAGTTCGTCGACGCACCGGTGGTCAAGAGCAAGCCGGCGGCGATTGCGGGCAAGCTGGGCATCTACGTGGGCGGCTCGGAAGAGGCTTACGAGCTGGTAAAGCCCATCCTGGCCTACATGGGCGAGAACATCATCCGCCTGGGCGGGAACGGAAAGGGCCTGGTCATGAAGATTTGCCACAATGCCCTGGTCTCCCAGATCCAGAACGGCGTAAATGAGACCAGCACCCTGGCGGCTCTGAATGGCATCGATATCCTGACCTACGCCCAGGCCATCTCCTACGGCGGCGCGGGCAACTGGTACCTGGATTCCAAGAAGGACGCCCTGGCCATGGATGATTATACAACTGCTTTCTCCGTGGAAAATGAACACAAGGACGTCCACATCTGCCAGAACCTGGCCAGAGAGTGCGGCCTGGCCATGCCTGGACTCGACAACGCTGTGAGAGTCTATGACGAGGCCCTTCAGATGGGCATCGGCAAGGAAGATTTCTGCGCCACCGTCAAGGTGGTCAGAAAGGGCAAGGCCTGAAGAGGGGGCGGCATGATGAAAACATTTGAAGCGGCTTATGTGCCCATCGGCGTGCCAACTTTTCATTTGGAGAGCGCGGGGAAGGAATTCGAAAAGTCTGCAGCGCTCCTGAGGAGCATCTGCGGGGAGATTCGGGTTCCGGATGAGATGCTTCTCTCCCTGAAGGCCCTGAACGACTTTCTGGACAATCTGGAGCCGGATCTCATCATTTTGCAGAACATCACTTTTGCGAATGCGGCCTACACACAGGAGATCATTCACCGGTTCCCACGGGTACCGGTGGTGCTCTGGGCCCTCCGGGAGCCGGTCATCGACGGCGGCCGGCTTCGCCTCAATTCCCTGACAGGGGCCTACTCGGCGGCCAATACGGTTCGACAGCTGAAAAAAGAGCCGGTGGACTTCATTTTCGGGTCACCGGAGGAGGACAAGGTCAGGGAGAAGCTGACGGCGGCCGTGAAAGCGGCGAAGCTGGTTCACGCGCTCCGGTCACTCAAGCTGGCGGCTATCGGCCATACCCCCCAGGGCTTCGGCTTTGGGCGGGCCATGGATGCGGAGCTGCTGGGGGCCTTCGGCGTGCGGCTGGAATCCATCGAGGCGAGGGAGCTGATCGAGAAGGCGAAGACCTTTACCGATGAGGAGTGCCTCACTTATCTTGCGGATGCTGAGACGCGGACGGTTGGGCTCGGCGCTACGCCCGAGAAGAATCGAAAGGATTTCGCGAGACTCTACAAGGTCTACGCAGAGTATGTCCGGGACAACGGGATCGGCGCCATCTGCTCCCGCTGCTGGCCTGATTTCTTCACATCCTTCGGCACGCCGGTCTGCACTGTGCTGGGCCTTATGAAC
>CAMONF010000035.1 GCA_946620335.1 uncultured Clostridia bacterium | reverse complement strand
TCAAGCTCGCGGACGGGCTGACCTACCCGAGGCCGGATCCCTGCGGGCGATATTTCCTGGAAAATGCAAACATGTCCGTGTTCCGGGCATTGGGCTACCGCTGGCACGACAAGGATTATCTGGAGAAACGCCGGAAGAGGCGGCCGGGCACGGAGGTGACGGCTGTCTACGAGTGCTCTCTGCCGGACACTGCCTTCGTCGCGCCGGGGCAGGAGAGGACCTACCGGTCCATCGCGGACGCCCTCATCCCCTATGTCAAGGAGCGGGGCTACACCCACATCCAAATCCTGCCTGTCATGGAGTATCCGGAAAATGCCTACCAGACGACGGGCTACTACGCGCCGACCGCCCGGCTGGGCACGCCGCAGGACTTCAAATATTTCGTGGATCGGGCCCACAAGGCAGGTCTGGGGGTCATTTTGACCTGGACACCCAACCAGTTCTCCCCGGATGACCGGTTCCTTGCTGCCTTCGACGGTACCTTCCTCTTTGAGCATATGGATCCCCGCCAGGGCATTCACCCCAAGTACGGCACCCGGCTCTTCAACTATGGCCGGCCCCAGGTCAGGAACTTCCTGATCGCCAACGCCATTTTCTGGATCCGGGAGTACCACGTGGACGGCCTTCACATGGACGGCTGCTCCACCATCCTTAGGCTGGACTTCGGCCGGGCCAGGGGCAGCTGGGTCCCCAACATGTTCGGCGGAAATGAAAACCTGGAGGGCATCGAATTCTTAAAGCACATGAATTCAGTGATCCGCCGGGATTACCCGGACGTCTTCCTCTCCCTGGAGGAGGACATCGACTACCCCATGACCACGGGACCGGTGGAGGAGGGCGGCCTCGGCTTTCATTTCAAGTGGAATATCCACTTTACTGAGAACATGATCTCCTTCCTGGGGGGCGATGAGGGCGGCCGGCAGGCGCGCTACGACGTTCTGACCCATCCCATGCTCCACAATTTCATGGACCGCCAGATGCTCTCCCTTTCCCGGGGGATGGGCTTCTTCGACCCGGCTGCTTTCCGGGCGAAGATCGCCGGAGAAGGTCCGGCGCGCGAGGCCCTGCTCAGGACGGCCTATACCTTCATGGTCTGCCATCCCGGCGCCAAGCTGTTCGCTGAAGGCGAGGACGAGAACGCAGGCTTCGCGGAGGCCCTGCTGGGGCTCCTCCGGTCGGAGAAGGCTCTTTGGGAGCTGGATTTCGAGGAGGCAGGCTTCTCTTGGGTCAACAATATGGACGCTTCGCGTGGTGTCATTTCCTATGTGAGACGGGATTCGGCGGGAAATGAAATCCTCGTCGTCTGTAACTTCTCAGAATCTGCCCAGCCCTACTACTGCCTGGGCGTCGGGGAAGGCAGCTCCTATACGGAAGTGCTCAATACCGACGATGAGCGCTTCGGCGGTTCGGGGACGCGTAACGCCGGCGTTCTGAACGCGGAGAGCGGTGCCATGGACGGACGGAACGCCCATCTGTGCATAACCCTGGCCCGGCTCAGCGCTTCGGTTCTTAAGAAGAAGGCGTGAGCGGCTGCAAGGGGGCTGAAATCGAAGGTGTGCGCCAGGCTATTCGGGTCTGATTGATGTCGGTCCTTAAGAAGAAGGCGTGAACGGCTGCAAGGTTTGCTGCAATCGGAGGTGCGCGCTCGACGATTCGGGTTTGATGGATGCCCTTTTGCCTGTCCGGACAGTAAAAGAAGACGGGCATGGGCTCACAAATGCAGAGAACTGTGACAAGCAGAATCTGAACCGAGATTCAATTGTTGACAAAAAGTATTACAACGGGTATTTTTAATGAATGTATTTCTTTATGTATCCTCCGCGGCTGAGGATGAAATCACGGCTGTGGCGGACCTGGCCTCCAAGGCCATCCCGGTGCTGGCCAGATTTCTGGTCAGCGGCATCCTGGCCATCGTTTGCTTCCTGATCGGAAGCAAATTCATCGGCTGGGGGACGGACATTCTGGCCAGGGCCATGAAGAAGAGGGGCGTTGAGGTCACCACAGGGGAGTATGTGGTCTCCGGCGTCCGGATCCTTGGCAGAACGCTCCTGATTCTCGTGATCCTGGGGCAGCTCGGGCTTCAGCAGGGCACGATTGTAGCTGCCATCGGCTCCCTGGGCATCGGCATCGGCCTCGCCCTCCAGGGCGCGGCCACCAACCTGGCCGGTGGCATTCTGATCCTGATTCAGAAGCCCTTTAAGGTCGGCGATTTCATAGTCGAGGTGAGTGAGGGCAACGAGGGCTTTGTCAAGGAGATCAGCCTGCTCTACACGACGCTCGTCTCGCTGGGCGGCCGGACCATCACCATCCCCAACCAGAAGCTGACGGACGCCGCTGTCATCAATATGACGGCGGCCGGCGTCTGGATCCTGGACATCACCGTGGGCATCGGTTACGGCGATGACCTGGCGAAAGCCAAGGAAATCATGCTGAAGGTCTTGACGGAGGACCCGGCGGTCATTCAGGACATGGAAATCATGTGCGCCGTGACTGCCCTCAGTGAGCACTCCGTGGACCTGACGGCCCGGGCTTACACCTCCGTCGCCGACCACTTTACGGCTGACTGGCGGGTGCGGGAGAATATCAAGCTGGCCTTCGATGCGGCCGGTATCACCATCGCCTTCAACCAGCTGGATGTCCATCTGGACGCGCCGGTGGCAGGGCTTACCTCGGCGGGGAAATGAATTCATTTCCTGTGCCGCTGTGAGGAGGACCGAATATGAACAGCAGAAAAGAACTTCACAAGATCGTCACGATCATGGTCTTCTCGGGAATCATCTATCTGGCCTTCGGAGTATGCATGTTCCTGCTGCCGACAGAGACAACGAAATATTTCGGGTATGCCATGACCGCCTGCGCGGCGCTATTGGGACTCATCGAAGTCATCATTTATTTTGCCCGGAACCGGGTGAATTCAGCTTTGTCCCTGGATCTGACCTTCGGCATCTGTCTTCTGACAGCCGCAGTGTTGATTTTTCTCCACGAGGAGAGTATCAGAAACGCCATGACTCCGCTCCTCGGATGGCTCCTGCTTTTGAGTGCGGTCATGAAACTGCAGAAGGGGATTGATCTTGCCAGGGCGGATTCCAATGTCTGGTACCTGGCGCTCGCGACAGCCATCATCTCCGGGTGCGGCGCTGCACTGCTGATTGCCCAGCCGGACTTTGTAAAGCCGCAGCTGGCCCTGATTCTCCGCATTTTCTTCTGTATGGACGGAGCCTTCACCCTGCTGACCAGCATTCTTTTCGGGATGCGGCTGAGCCGGGTCATCAAGCTTACGGAGGCGTCGCTGGATGAGTTATCCGCTATGTCGCGGGATGACCATGTCAGTGAGCACGAGATGTCTCCGGTGGTGTCAGATTATGTTACAGACGGTGCCGATCTGGGGCTTCCCGTGGAGGAGGAGCCGGCATCGACTACAAGTTTTTTCACTGATATGTAAGTGATGGGGTGTGAAAAATGGGAATGAGGGACGGTTCCTATTTGTCATATTCCCCTTTATTAAGAAAGCCTGCTAATAAAAAGTCAATGGAAAATTGAAGAAAATATCGGATCTGGCTTTGGGCATCATAAATGAGCCACCTCTAAAGCTGGCTTGAGGAAGAAGTTATCCATAATAC
>CAMONF010000034.1 GCA_946620335.1 uncultured Clostridia bacterium | reverse complement strand
TGCGGCCGTCTTGCGGGCCAAGGCCGAGACGCTGCAGGGGTACGCCCGTCTCTTCGACGCCCCGGAGGCGGAGACAGATATCCTGTCCGCCATCGAGGATGTCTATCAGGAGATGCAGGAGCATCCTTGGGAACGGCCGGAGTGAGATTTCTGCTGTCGGTACATGCAAGCACTTTTATAAGCCGGGCAGTATATCCAAAATATCTTTCTTAAGCAATGGAGCCGGATGTGTATCCATTCTGCACGGCCGTCAAAGACCAGGCGCCTCCACCGCATGTACATGCCCTGATTTTTGTGGTATACTGCCATAGTTCGAGGTCATGAAGTCTCCCATCCCTACTGCCAACCCGGAGAATCCGCCATGCTCTTTTCCTCTATGTTCTTCCTGTGGATCTTTCTTCCACTGGTCCTGATCATATATTTTATCGTGCCCGCAGGGGCTCGGAATGCCGTCCTGCTGGCGGCCAGTCTCTTCTTCTATGCCTTCGGAGAAGCCAAATACCTTGTGCTCCTCCTGGCAGTGGTCGCCATCAATTATGCCGCTGCTCTCCTCATAAGCAGAAGAAAATACGCCGGGCCGATTCTCTTTGCCGGCATTGCCGCCAATCTTCTGATTCTGGGCTACTATAAATACTTTAACTTTTTCGTCTCCCTCATAAACAGGGCCGTGAGCCGCGACCTGATTGCCTTCAGGGATATCGCCCTGCCTCTGGGCATCTCCTTTTTCACCTTCCAGGCCATGTCCTACACCATCGATGTGTACCGCGGAAAGACGGATGTCCAGCGGAATTATTGGAAGCTTCTTCTCTACGTCTCTCTCTTCCCCCAGCTGATAGCCGGCCCCATCGTGAGATACCGGGATGTGGCGGAGGAGATTGACCGGAGAACAGTCAGCACCGACGACTTCGCCTACGGCATCAAGCGCTTCGTATTTGGCCTGGCCAAAAAAGTCCTCCTCTCCAACACCCTGGCTGTCTATGCGGACATGGTCTTCGACCATGATCTGAAGGACCTGAGCTCAGGGCTTCTGCTCCTGGCGACAGCCTGTTATACCCTTCAGATCTACTACGACTTTTCCGGCTACTCGGATATGGCCATCGGCATCGGCCGGATGTTGGGTTTTCATTTCAATGAGAACTTCGACTATCCCTACCAGGCCTCGTCGGTGCGCGAGTTCTGGCGGCGCTGGCACATCTCCCTGTCCACCTGGTTCAGAGAATACGTCTACTTCCCCCTCGGCGGCAGCCGCTGTTCTCTCCCGCGGACCTGCCTGAATCTGGGCATCGTCTTCCTCCTGACCGGCCTCTGGCACGGCGCCAGTCTGAACTTTGTATTCTGGGGGCTCTTCCACGGCGCTTTCATGCTGGCGGAGCGGCTTTTCCTCGGCAAATATCTGGAGAAGAACCGTTGGCGCTGGCTTAACCACCTCTACACCATGGCCGTCGTCATGATTGGCTGGATCTTTTTCAGGGTCTCCGCCCTCAGGACCGGGTTCTGGATCCTGGCCCGCATCTTCAGCTTCCGGGGCGGCCTCTTTTCCCTCGCCAACTCGATCAACGGTGAAGAGCTCCTGGCCCTGGCCGCCGGCATCGCCCTGTGCGGACCGATTCAGGCCATCCTTCCCGGATTTAAAATGTGGACACGCGACGACCGGCAGGTCCGCTGGACGGATATCCTGCTGGAAGCGGTCCTTCTCTTCTTCTGTCTGATGCTTCTGGTCAGCGATACCTACAATCCCTTTATCTATTTCAGGTTCTGAGCCAGGAGATACGGCGGCTGTCTGCAGCACCGCCGAATTCTGAGCTTGCATCTGACAATGCTCTCCGCCATGCCGGCTGCCTGCAGAAACGTCAAATTCTGAGTCAGCCACAAGAGGCACTCCATTGATCAACTCCTGTCCAAAGGAAATGCCATGAAAAACACAAAAGCCATCCTGTCCATAGGGGTCTTCGCCCTCCTGCTTGCCCTTCCCAATGCGGTCTTTCCGGCTGTATCGGGATTCATAGATACGGAGAATCATGAGAAACGGGCTTACGCGGAATTTCCGGACTTTTCCCCGGATGACCCGGAAAGTTTTTTCGCCGGCCTGGAAGCCTATTACAACGATCGCGTCCCCTTCAAGAACCAGTTCAAAAAGCTCCATTCCGGAATCGACGCCTTCCTCTCCGGCTTCGAATCACCCTTCACCCTCTACATGAGCGCCTCCACGGTGACCCGCGGAAAAGACGGCTGGCTCTTTTATACTGCGCGCAACAAGGATGAATTCTCGACAGAGGATTACGCCGGCACGAACCTCTATACCGAAGAGGAGCTGGCGGAAATGGCCCTGCGCTACGAAACTGTCCGGGATGCCCTCTCAGACCAGGGTGTGGAGGTCGTCTACTTCTTCGCGCCGGGCAAGGAGCAGATCTATGACAACTATATGCCGGACCGATTCCCCGCCCATGCCGATGATCATCGGACCTACCAGCTGACCCGCTATCTGAAGGAGCACACAGACCTTCACGTCGTATATCCCTATGAAGAGCTCCGCGCCCTGCGGGACAGCCGGCCTCTCTACTACCGGTACGATTCCCACTGGAATGACCAGGGTGCCTTCGTCGGCTTCCAGGCAGTCATGCAGGAGCTGACCGGGAGCCGTCTGACCCTTGACGAGGTCAGCTTCTCCTCCAAACCGACGGAGAACATGTATGACCTGGCGGAAGTCCTGGGTATCACGGATGACTGTCAGGACGACCTGGATTACTCGATTTCAGCCTATCCCAAGGATGTCACCATGGGGCCACTGGAGTGGGACAAAGTTCACGAGTATGACCGCCGTAAATCCGATGCCAAAGACGAGCGGCGCGTCCTCCTCCTGCACGACTCCTTCGGCCTCCTCTGGCGCGGCCAGGTAAATCTGGAATTCAGCGATGTAACTTTCGTCACGGCACCCTTGGACGCCAGGCGCGTGATTGAAGAAGAAAAGCCGGATATTCTGATTATCGAAATCGCGGAGCGCTATGCCGTCCGGCAGGAGACCTGGCCGTCCGCCATTGTTTATCTGGAGCTGCCTCCGCTCACCTTGAGTGATATGGAGCAGGAGCAGTAAGATTTTATTCACCAAAGGGGCCTGTTATGGACATTTTTTCATCTGTCACCAGTCAAATGCTCTATCTCTTTCTCTGCATCCTGATCGGATACGTGCTCAAGAGGCGGAATATTCTTCCCGACAGCTCGGACAAGGTCATCTCCAAGCTCGAAAGTGGGATCATCATTCCCTGTCTCGTCATCAACACCTTCTATAAATACTGTTCTCCGGCCAATCTCTCTTCCAACCGGAGCCTGCTCTTTTACAGTGTCGCTATCCTGTCCTTCACCGTAGCTGTGGCGTACATTCTGGGCCCGCGATTCGCTGATGGGGACCACTTTGCCGAAGGCATTTACAAGTACACCCTCGCCATCGATAACTTCGGCTTCATCGGCAATGCCCTGGTCCTCGGCATGTATGGGGAGGAAATGCTCTTCAAATACCTGATCTTCACCCTGCCCATCACCGTGTTCGTGTATGCCGTAGGCGTGCCGTGGATCTCCACCGGAAGCCGGTTCAGCCTGAAATCCTTCCTCAACGCCAGCTTCATTTCCATGATTGCCGGTATCCTTCTTGGACTCCTGCAGGCCCCCCTGCCCGGCCCGGTCACCACGACCCTCTCCAGCATTGCAGCCTGCTTCTCTCCCCTTGCCATGATCCTGACCGGCGTCGTCATTGCCAAATATGACCTGAAGAAGCTCTTCCTCATGAAGAAGACCTACCTGATGATTCTCATCAAAATGATAGTCATGCCCCTGCTCGTGCTGGCAGTCATAAGACTCCTCAAGGTCCCTGCGGAGCCTTCCTTCATGATCATGATGTTCACCGCCATGCCCCTCAGCCTCAACACCATCGTCTATCCGGCCGCCAACGGCCAGGATACGACCATCGGGGCCAGCCTTGCCCTCGTCTCCAACATCGTC
>CAMONF010000033.1 GCA_946620335.1 uncultured Clostridia bacterium | reverse complement strand
GAAAATGGGAATCAGGGACGGTTCCTTTTCCCACTTTTCATTTTATGAAAAGTGGGAAAAGGAACCGTCCCTGATTCCCATTTTCCATTCCCAACAACTGAAAAGTGGGAAAAGGAACCGTCCCTGATTCCCATTTTTCACCTATACTCGAACCCGCTGGGCGTATTCAACGGCTCCTCCAGCATTTCCGGGTGGGCGAAGATGTACTTGATGAGCTTGAGACTCCTGGCGAAGTAGAACCCGTCCGCGATGCGCTCGTCCAATGTGGCCCCGATGTCGAAGCAGGTGCGGACCTCCTTGCGGCCGTCCTCCATGAGCATTTCCTCCTTGTGGATCACGCCGATGGTGAGGAGAATGGAGCAGGTGCCGTACTCGTTCAGGTGGTGGTAGACCGCGGGGCACTTGATGCTGCCCAGGTTGCTGAGGAGGACGGTGGAGTAGTTGGGATCGCCCTCGGTCAGGAAGGAGGGGTTGTGGCCCCAGTAGTCCAGGACGCGGACCAGCCAGCAGATGAACATCTGGATGGGCCGGGGCAGGGCGGCGAACTTGTCCATGATGGCGTTGACGCCGCCGCCCGCGCCGTGGGCTGCCTTGCGGGCCTTGGTCACGTCGCCGATGATGCGGGCGGATATCTCGTTGATGGTGTCGGTGGGCTTGGGAACGTAGAACATGAGCTCCTCGTCCGCCCCATCGGCGAACTGCCGCTTGGCGACGAAGCTCATGCTGATCTCGTCGCGCTCGTAGAGGCGGCAGCACTTGACATAGTAGTTCATGCGCGGGCGCTCCATGATCATCTTGGTGACGGCGGCGACCATGCAGTGGAAGACGGTGACCTTTGGGCCGCCGTTTTTGTTTTTCTCATCCAGGTAGGTCAGGAGGGCGGTGGCGTCGATGGTGTCATTTAAATAAACTTCGTTCTCGGTCTTGTGCGGCATGAGGCAGGCCATGGTGGTCTGCAGGCCGGGGGCTTTGACAACGTGGGCGTCGGGGCGGTCGAGCCAGCCCCTCTTGGTTTTGGACGTATTGGACATGGTAAACCTCTTTTTATTTTGGCTTCGGAAGATATGCGCGGCTCTCATTTCTGATGTCAGCCGATTCTCCGGATATCTTCCCTGTTTGATTCCGCGATGATGAAGTGAGGACGCTTTTTGACCTCCAGATAGGTCTTGGCCAGATACTGGCCTATGATGCCCAGCATGGAGAGCTGGATGCCTCCGATAAAGAGAATGAGGCAGATAATGGTCGGCCAGCCCGCCACGGGGTCGCCGACAGCCAGGTACTTGATGATGATGAAGGCCAGGTAGAGAAATGAAAACATAGTCATGATGCCCCCCAGCCAGGAGGCAATGTTGAGCGGCGCCTGGGTGAAGCTGATGATGCCGTCAAAGGCATAGCAGAGAAGCTTCCAAAAACTCCATTTTGACTCGCCGGCCACCCGGGCTGTGTTCTCGTGGGGCAGCCATTTGGTCCGGAAACCGACCCAACCGAAGAGGCCTTTGGAGAAGCGGTTGTATTCCGACATGGCCAGAATGGCGTCAACCATATCTCGCTTCATAAGGCGGAAGTCCTGGGCCCCGTCCACGATATCGGAGTCCGAGAAGCGGTTGATCAGCTTATAGAATTGCCTGGCGAACCAGGACCGGATGGGCGGCTCCCCCTTGCGGTCGATGCGGCGGGTGGCAACGCTGTCATACTCGCCGGATTGGAGGGCTGCGTACATTTCCGGGAGCAGGGCAGGCGGGTGCTGGAGGTCGGCATCCATGACAGCCACATAGTCGCCGCCGGCGTTGGCGAAGCCGGCGTACATGGCGGACTCCTTTCCGAAATTTCTGGAGAAGGAGAGATAGGTGACGCGGCTGTCCTGCTCTGCCAGGGCTTTCAGCGCCGCCTTAGTGCCGTCGCGGCTGCCGTCATCGATGAAAAGGAGTTCGTAGTCGACGGGCATGGTCTTGAGGACCCGGGTGACCTCCGCGTAAAAAAGCGGTATGGATTCTTCCTCGTTGTAGCAGGGGATGATGAGACTGATGGTTTTCATGGAGATTCCTCCGTATTAAGTTTTCAGATGTTGCATATCCGACCTGGATGCGCGGGGCGGAGAAACGTGGTGACCTTGGGGGCCGGAAGCCGCCGCTTTTTGACGTTAAGGGGATTTCATTTCCCTTCGTTCTCTTCTTCGAGCTTGCGGTAGGCCACCTTGCCGACCAGGGTCTTGGGCAGTTCTTTGCGGAACTCGATCTCTTTGGGAAGAGCGTACTTGGCGACGTGGAGCTTCATGCGGTCCAGGATCCTGGCCTTGACCTCGTCGGAGGGCTCTATGCCGTCGCGGAGGACGACGTAGGCCTTGACGCGCTGCATGGCATGGTCGTCTTTCACGCCGATGACGCAGCTGTAGGAGACCTCGGGGCAGGCGTCGATGACATTCTCCAGCTGGCCCGGGTAGACGTTGTAGCCGTTGGTGACGATCATCCGCTTGATCCTCTGGCGGAAATAGATGTAGCCGTCCTCATCCATGTGGCCGAGGTCGCCCGTGTAGAGCCAGGTATTGCCGTCGGGGAGGACGCGGAGGGTGGTTTTCGTTTCCTCCTCGTTCTTGAGGTAACCCAGCATGACGGAGGGGCCGGTCAGGATGATCTCGCCCTCCTCGCCGCGCGGCAGCTCCTCGTCGGTGCCGGGGCGGACGATGCAGTATTCGGTGTCGGGGTAGGGCAGGCCGATGCTGCGCTCCCGGTAGGTGTCCCGCGGGGTCAGGCAGCTGGCGGTCACGCACTCTGTGAGGCCGTAGCCCTCGCGGATCTGCTCCTTGCAGCCGTGTTCATGGAGAAATGAATCCACTTTCTTTTTGAGCTCCGGCGTGATCGAGTCGCCACCCGAGAAGACGCCCTCCAGGCAGGAGAGGTCGACGCCGTCCAGCTCCTTGATGTGGAGCAGGGCCTCGAAGAGGGTGGGGACGCCGGCGATCAGGTTGGGCTGCTTCTTTTTCAGCATCTGGGCGTAGGTCTCCAGGGTAAATGAAGGCATGAGAATGCACTCCGCCCCGCTGACCAGGATCGTGTGGATGTTGATGCCCAGGCCGAAGCCGTGGAAAACGGGCATGCAGCTCAGCATTTTCTGGCCCGGGCCCAGGGGTTTGCCGAAGGCTTCCTTGGTCTGGCAGGCCAGGGCGTTGAAATTGAGCTCGGAGAGGCAGATGCCCTTGGGGGTGCCGCTGGTCCCGCCGCTGTAGAGGATGACCGCCGTGTGCTTGGGGTCGAACCTGGAGGGAGCCAGGGGAATGTCCGGAGTGCCCTTCTGCAGGAATTTCGTCCACAGCATGGCGTGGTCAGTGTTGGGATATTTCAGGTGGGGTCTTCCGGTCTTCACGGTGTAGCCGATGTTCAGGGGGAAGGGCAGCTCGTCCTGGATCCGGCAGACCAGGATGGTCACGCGCTGCTGCACGCGCTGGAGGGCGTGCTCCACTTTTTCGCAGAACATGTCGGCGGTGAGGATCATTTTGCTGCCGGAGAAGTTCAGGTAAAAGGCAATCTCGTATTGGGCCGACAGCGGATGGACCATGTTGGCGACGGCGCCGATGCGGTCCAGCGCGTAAAAGCAAATGAGAGCCTGCGGCACATTCGGCAGACAGATCGTGACCACGTCGTCACGGCGGATGCCGGCGGCGATAAAGGCTCTGGCCGCCTGCTCAATTCTGGAAACGAAGTCCTTGTAGGTGGTCTTCTTGTTGAAGAATTCATAGGCGACCGCCGACGGGTGATCCGTGGCATTTTGCTCGACCATCTGGAACATTGTCTTTTCGGGGTATTCCAGATGCCGGCGCGGCAAAGAATGTGAGATGTCAGCCATGAGTTATGTCCTTTCGGGTGCATATTTTGAGGGGAAAAGTGCATATCGCAGTCAACAGTTTATCATATTTTAAAGAAAAAGTTTATAGAAATTTAAGAAAGATACGAAAAGTAGAGGCGTAAGGGGAGAAATGGCTTTATTTCCCGGGATTTTAGGGGCGGTGAGGGCCGGAAAGTACGGCTGGGTGCGGGTACGGCATTTTGTCAAAAAGACGAGATGTCGGTTGGAACCGACACCTCGTCTCCGGGACAAAAATATAGCTTGCATCGCGGCTTGACGGTTGATATAGTGAATGTATACGGAACGATCGTTAAACAGGCGGAGCAGCGTACAATGCTCGAGGCAAAGTATGAAGAAGCTATGCGTGATGCCGCTTTGTGGGGATGACGGATAAAAAAAGACGTGGCTGTCTTTGGCAGCTGTGGAGCGGCATCGTGACTTGCCTTGCTCCCGGGATCGGGCCGGATGGGAAAAGCAGTCTGGGGTGGACTGCTTTTCTTATTTTGGGGGAAAAATGGGAATGAGGGACGGTTCCTTTTCCCACTTTTTGGAAAGAGGAGAGTGAGAAAATGGGAATGAGGGACGGTTCCTTTTCCCACTTTTCATAAAATGAAAAGTGGGAAAAGGAACCGTCCCTCATTCCCATTTTCCATTTCCACCTTAGAAGAAAAGTGGGAAAAGGAACCGTCCCTCCTTCCCATTTTCCGCCCACCCCATTGTGCTTGCCCTGCCTTAACGCATCCATTATAATGGGTCCAGAAGGTGAAAGGAGAGGCACATGATGGACCATAAGAAAAAGCTACCAATCTGGCTGCTCTACCTGCTCGGCATGGTAGTCTGTTTTGTTATCACCGGCGTGGGCATTAAACTGGAAAATGTGCCTGTTTTGTCACTGATTCAGACCCCCGTGATCATGATCGGCGTCTTCGGACATATGATCTTCCTGACCTGCCTCATCGTCCACGGTATTCGGGCCTTGATTCGGATGTCCTCACGCGGACATGTCGCGCCGACCGCGGTGGCCTACCGCGGGATCCATACCGGCACCATCGTCGACGGAAAGCCTAATCCGGCGGAGGAGGCCCGCCGGGTGTACGTCTACAACAGGCCGGCGCCGTTCCGCTTCAACGGCGCGGCGGAGCCCCTTTCCTGGCCGCTGGTCATAGGACTTCTGATCACGATCTTTCCGGCGGGCCTTTATTTCCTGATCATCAAATGCGTCAAGGAGAATGCCTACTCCTTCAAAAACGGCGCAGTCATCCAGGTCATAGGCGGGATTTTTGCCCTCTGGCATCTGCTTTTATTTGTCCTCTTCTTCATGGGCGCCTCGCTCACCGACAAGGCAACCATCGTCATGCTGGCCGGCATCTTCGGTTTGTTCCTTTTGGGTCTGTGTGCCTTTATTTATGGGACTCGTCTCAAGGGCCAGGGCAGGGAAAATGACACCATGCTCCGCCTGATCACGGAGGAGGGCATTACCAACATGGACGCGATTGCCGACCGTCTGCATCTGTCATACGCCCAGGCCACGGCCATCGTCGACCGGCTGATCGAGGATGACCTCCTCAAGAATGCCTATCTCTATCACCCGGACCGTGAGGTCATCGTGCCAGGTATTTCCAAGAAAATCGTGAAGTACTGCCCGCGGTGCGGCGGGACGACGACCATGTACTCGACGGAACAGCCGATCTGCAGCTACTGCGGAGGTGACCTGAGATGAAGAAATATTTGAAGAACTGGAATACTTATCTGCTTGTCATTTCTGCTGTCCTGACCTGCTTCGGCTTTCCGCCTGCGGTCATTTTGGTCCTCTACGCAGGCTGGCGTCTGGGACGGAAGGAGGTTGAGAAGCTGAACAGCCTGCTGTACGGCGGCCTCGCCATGATCGTCATGGCCCTGTTCATGATGATTCCCATGGGGACCTATATGATTACGGAGGGCCATTATTCCACCTTCGGCGTCCTGCTGGCAATTTACGGTGTTGCCTTTCTGGGAGGCATCGGCCTGATTGCCATGTACCTTCGCTTCAGCCAGGAGGACCGGCTCATGCGGCGCTGCTTCTGGCTGGTCCGCACCGAGCATATCACGTCCCTTGAACGCCTCGGCGAAATCCTGGGCCTCTCCAAGGAGAAAATGAAAGCCCTGCTGAATCGGATGTTCACAAACGGCCGCCTCCAGGGCGCCTCCCTGTCGGAGGATGAGAAGGAGATCCGGTTCGAGCGCAGCATTTGGGCCCGACAGCTGGTGGTGTGCGAGAACTGTGGGGCGGAATTCACTGTCGATCTTGGGCATACGCTGGTCTGCGACTACTGCGGGCGGGCGCTGAAGGTGAGACGGAAATGGGAATGAGGGACGGTTCCTTTTCCCACTTTTCGCAGAAAAGTGGGAAAAGGAACCGTCCCTCATTCCCATTTTCTATCCCCCACAGCCGAAAAGTGGGAAAAGGAACCGTCCCTCATTCCCAGTTTTCCGTCTCCGACTTGAAGAACCGCCTCTTAACTGGTAAGATAATGACCAGCATCTCCCCCTTGCAAGACTGGAGCGAAGAATCGTGGATAGCATTGAAAAGTTCAGGATTTACAACTGCATCGTTGTCTTCAGCAAAGAAGATGACGCATCGCTCTTCTGTATGCGAAAGAAGGAGCCTTTCAAAGGCCGCCTCAATTTTGTCGGCGGCAAGGTGGAGCCAGGCGAGGATTCCGACCATGCGGCGTATCGGGAACTGATGGAGGAGACCGGAATCACAGGGGAGCAGATACGCCTCCATCGGCTGATGGATATCCGATATTACAGCCAGGGATTTGTTCTGGAGATCTATGTTGGCCGGCTGCGGGAAGAGGTGCAGCTGAAGGAAGAGCTGAATCCGCTTCTGTGGCTCCCCCTGGATGAGGACTTTACGGACCGGGAGCGGTTCGCCGGGGAGCAGAATATTGCTCATATTATGAATATTGCGAGGATGTATCCGGTGACGTAAGGCGAGAAATGGGAATGAGGGACGGTTCCTTTTCCCACTTTTCGCAGAAAAGTGGGAAAAGGAACCGTCCCTCATTCCCATTTCTCCGCCAGAAAGGAAATAAAATGAAAGCATTGATCGCCATGAGCGGCGGCGTGGACAGCTCTGTCGCCGCGCAGATGATGGCAGCGCGCGGGTACGAATGCGTGGGCTGCACGATGCGTTTATACGAGAATGACGTGGTGGGCAAGGACCTCTTGGACACCTGCTGCTCCCTCGAGAACACGAAGGACGCGCGGAGCGTGACGGAGAATCTGGGCATCCCTTACCACATCGTCCACTATGAGAACCTCTTCCGGGAGGAGGTCATCGAGCCGTTCATCGACGAGTATCTCCACGGCCGCACGCCCAATCCCTGCATCGAGTGCAACCGCCGCCTCAAATTCGACCATCTCTTCAGTAAAATGAAGGAACTGGGCTGCGATATCCTGGTGACCGGCCACTACGCGAGGACCCATTATGACCCGGAGAGGGGCCGCTGGCTTCTCCTGAAGGCCCTGGACCCCGCCAAGGACCAGAGTTATGTCCTCTACATGATGACACAGGAGCAGCTGGCCCACGTGCAGTTCCCCCTGGGCGATCAGGACAAGCACCGGACCCGGGAGATGGCCGCCGAGAGCGGCTTTAAGAACGCGGACAAGCATGAGAGCCAGGATATTTGTTTTGTGCCGGACGGCGACTATGCGGGGTTCATTTGCCGGTACAGCGGGTATGAGAGTCCGGCCGGCGATTTCGTCGATGCGGAGGGCAAGGTCATGGGGCGCCACAAGGGCATCATCCACTACACCCTCGGCCAGCGGCGGGGCCTGGGCATTCCGGCGGCCAGCCGCCTATACGTCACCAAGATCGATCCGGAGACCAACACGGTCACCCTCGGGACAAATGAAGACCTGATGCGGACGACGCTGTACGCTCGGAAAATCAACCTGATCACGACCGAGCGCATCGAACGGCCCCTGCGGTGCAGCGCCAAGATCAGGTACAGGCACAAGGAGCAGCCGTGCACGGTCACGCAGCCGGAGGAGGACCTGCTCAAAGTCGAATTTGATGAACCGCAGCGCGCCATCACGCCCGGGCAGTCTGCCGTGCTCTACGACGGAGATGTTGTGGTCGGGGGCGGCGTTATTCAGTGAGGAGATGGGAATGAGGGACGGTTCCTTTTCCCACTTTTTCCAGAGAAAGGCGGGAAAATGGGAATGAGGGACGGTTCCTTTTCCCACTTTTCGCAGAAAAGTGGGAAAAGGAACCGTCCCTCATTCCCATTTTTCCCCTCCACCCACAATATAGGAGACTAACTCAATGAGAATATCAGATTCCTGCGCCGCCTGCCTTTACGACAAGCAGTGCAGAAGAACAGACGATCCGGCCTACCTGGCCCGGGTCAGGGAATTGCTGGACAACCGGAGTGAAGACGATACAAGCCCCTACATGATCTTCATTTTCAATAAGCTCTATGAAGAGCGATTCGGAGCAGGGGCGGATTACAGCGAGGTCAAGCGCAGCTACAATGACCTGGTCCTCGGCATGGAGGAGAGGCTGCGCCAGGAGATCGACGGGGCGGAGGACCCGCTGGCCAAGGCATTTGTCATGGCAAGGATCGGCAATTACATCGATTTCGGGGCCATGAACCATGTGGACACGGAGACTTTTCTCGCCCTTTTCAGGGATACGGAGATGCGCGAGGAGGACAGGGCGACTTACGCTTCCTTCCTGCGCGAGTGCGCCGGCGCCAGGAATTTTCTGATCCTGTGCGACAACTGCGGGGAGATCGTGCTGGACAAGCTCTTTCTGGAGAAGCTCGGTGAGCGGTTCCCCCAGATGAAGCTTCACGCCATGGTCCGCGGCGCTGCTGTTTTAAATGACGCCACAGCCGAGGACGCCCGCTATGTGGGATTGGACGAGGTCGCTGGGGTGGTTACCAACGGCGGCGCGGTCGCCGGTACCATTTACGATATGCTGCCCGAGGATGCCCGGCGGGTGTTCGACGAGGCGGACGTGATCCTGGCCAAGGGGCAGGGGAATTATGAAGCCATGGCGGGGAGAGGATACCATGCATTTTACGCATTTCTGTGCAAATGCGACCTGTTCACGAGCCGGTTCGACGTGCCGCGCCTGACAGGGATGTTTGTGGAAGAGAGATAAGGTGAAACAGAGGGAAAATAAGGGGTGGAACAAGGAGGATATTATGGACAGATACAAAGACAGCAGGTTGACACCGGCAGAGAGGGCAGAGGACCTGCTCGGCAAAATGTCCCTTCACGAAAAAATGGCCCAGATCCGGGGCATTTTCCCCTTCGGCGTTCCGGGCGACGGGACGGATGACTGGGTCCCCGGCCGCGGCATCGGCCAGATCAGCGCCCTCCGCGTCCAGATGACGGAGACCACCCGGGAGGAGGCCGTCAAT
>CAMONF010000032.1 GCA_946620335.1 uncultured Clostridia bacterium | reverse complement strand
GATCTTCATGGCGTAGTCTTCGGTCAGGACGGCGCCGCCGACCATGATTTTGCAATCCACATTGTTCGCGTGGAGGAGGGCGATGGTCTCCTCCATGGAGACCAGGGTGGTGGTCATGAGGGCCGAGAGGCCGACCAGGTGGACCTCCTCGGCGATGGCCGTATCCACGACACGCTGGGGATCCACGTCCTTGCCCAGGTCGATGACCTGATAGCCGTAGTTCTCCAGGATGACTTTCACGATGTTCTTGCCGATATCATGGATATCCCCCTTGACCGTGGCGAGTATAATCTTGCCCTTGGGCGCTCCTGCATTTCCGGAGGCGGTCAAATGCTCCTTGATGACGTCGAAGCACTGGGCGGCCACGTCGGCGGCCAGGATGAGCTGGGGCAGGAAGAGGGTGCCCTTTTCGAACTTTTCCCCGATGGCATCCAGACCCGGTATGAGGACGTCGTTTATGATGGCCATGGGCTCCATGGTGCCTAGAAGGTCGGCTGTGATGGCGCGGCCTTCATTTTTCATGCCGGTCTCCATGGCCTTCAGGACCCTGGGGAGCGGGGCGGTGGGCGTGAAATCGCTCTGCACGGTCATGGGCCGGCCGGCGGCCTTGTCTTTGGCGGCAGGAGCGGCGGCCAAGGCGTGGTCCGCGGACCATGCGATGAAGTCCAGGGAGTTCACGTCGAGTCCCGTGAGGGCCTTATAGGCTTTCACAGCGCCCATCATGGCGTCGCTGTTGGGATTCATGATGGGCAGGTCCAGTCCGGCGGCCAGGGCCATGGTGAGGAAGTTGTGGTTGATGATTTCCCGGTTGGGCAGGCCAAAGGAGATGTTGGACACGCCCAGGACGGTCTTGAGACCCAGGCGCTCCTTGACCAGCCGGATGGCGTCCAGGGTGGTCCGGGCGGAGGTCTGGTCGGCGGAGACGGTCATGGCCAGGCAGTCGATGGCCAGGTCCTCGCGGCGGATGCCGGCCGCTTCGGCGCGGGAGAGGATCTTCTCCGCGATGGCGTAGCGGCCCTCGGCGGTGGAAGGAATACCGTTTTCATCCAGTGTGAGCCCTAAGACGGCGGCGCCGTACTTTTTGACGACGGGCAGGATGGCGCCAAGGGAGGCCTCCTCGCCGTTCACGGAGTTGACCAGGGCCCGCCCGTTGTAGACCCGGAGGGCAGCCTCGATGACCTCGGGCTTGGTGGAGTCGATCTGGAGCGGCACGTCCACGACGGACTGGAGGGCCTTCACGACCCGGACCATCATGGCTTTCTCATCGATGCCGGGCGTGCCCACGTTGACGTCGAGGATGTCGGCGCCGGCCTCCACCTGCTGCACGGCCTGGGAGAGGATATAATCCATGTCCCCTTCCTGCAGGGCCTGGCGGAACCGCTTCTTGCCCGTCGGGTTGATCCTCTCGCCGATGACTCTCGGCTCGGAAATGACAACAGTCTTCGTCGCGGAGCAGATGGCCATAGGTCGCGCGGTGGGCTTGGATTCGAACTCACCGGCAGCCTGCGCTCCGGCCAGAGCTTCCTTCAGATGAGCGATATAATCCGGCGTGGTCCCGCAGCAGCCACCGAAGACCCGCACCCCGAGGGAAGCGAAGGAGCGGCAGACGGAGGCAAATTCCTCCGGCAGGACGTTGTAGGCGCCTGTGACCGGGTCCGGCAGGCCGGCGTTGGGCTTGGCGATGACCGGAAGGGAAGTCCAGCGGGCGATTTCCTCCACGATGGGAAGGAGGTCGGCCGGGCCGAGAGAGCAGTTGACGCCCAGGGCGTCGACGCCGAGGCCTTCCAGCGTGAGGCACATGGCAGGCACGGAGCAGCCGGTGAAGGTCCGGCCGTTCTTTTCGAAAGTCATGGTGACCAGGACCGGCAGGTCAGAATTCTCCTTGGCTGCCAGCACGGCCGCCTTTGTCTCGTAGAGGTCGGTCATGGTCTCGATGACGATGAGGTCGGCGGATTTTCCGGCTGTGACCATCTCAGCGAAGATGTCATAGGCCTCCTCGAAGGAGAGGGCGCCCGTGGGCTCGAGGAGCTGGCCGATGGGACCGATATCAAGTGCCACCAGGGTGTCTGTGCCTTCCGCAGCCTGGCGGGCATTTTTGATGGCAGCGGCAATGGGCTCGGACACCATATAGCCGGTGCCGGCCATCTTGAAACGGTTGCAGCCAAATGTGTTGGCGTAAATGACCTGCGCGCCGGATTCTATATAACTGCGGTGGACGTCCCGGATCCAGTCAGGTCTCGTAATGTTGAGGGTCTCGGGGATTGTCCCGAGAGCCATGCCTTTTCCCTGGAGCATGGTGCCCATGCCGCCGTCCAGCAGGACAAAGGGCTTCCTGAGCAGATTATTTATATTCATAGGGAAGGTTCTCCTTGGGGTTCCGTGTGGTTTTCCTGGTGAAAGAGACTGCCGGAGCTGCCTGCTTGTCACTTCGCTATTTTACATCATTAAAGCAGGAAAGTGAAGAGGCCCGGGCTTAATTTGCCGGCTTTCTTTCCAGATCCGATATCGCAGGCGGGAAACTTTTCCCAGGCAGAGACGGGGATCTTTTTGTATTGGCTGCTCACGGATATAAAGGCCGGGATATGGTCTGACTTTTGGCGCGGCTGACATCACGACGATTTAAGGTGCTTTTACGCCTGAAAACTGATACAATGATAGCCGAAGAATACCCGCAGGCAGGAGAGTACAGATCAGGCCAGGCAAGATATGGGTCTGCAGGATACCAATGCCTTCATTTGGATGGCGGCCGGAAACAGGAGTAGCTAAAAATGCCGTCATCCCCGCGCAGGAGAGGAGGAAGCATGTCATGAAATACCGCAATCAGAGAAATCCGATTCTTCCGTTACAGTTCCACGTGCCCGACAGCGAAGGACACGTCATGCCGGACGGGAAGCTCTACATCTACGGCAGCTTCGACGACCGGGAGGACGTCTATTGCAGCGAGGAATATCACGTTGTATCCACCGCGGATATGGAGAGCTGGGAGATCGAGGAGAGCCCATCGCTTCAGGGAAAAGATATTCCATGGTTCAACAATCCCGATGCGCCGAAGTACCCGGGCATTGACTGGAGCCATCCGACGCCCTTTATTCAGAAAATGCTGCAGAACTTCGCTGAGGACAAGGAGGCTTTTGAGAAGGCGAACGAAGGGCCCAAACCTCCCATTCTCTTTGCCCCGGACTGCATCGAAAAAGGGGGAAAATACTACCTTTATTTCTGCATGCCGGACGACAGCGAGGGCGTGGCCGTGTCCGACAGCCCCAAAGGACCCTTTAAGAATCCGATTCAGCTCCCCTGCGGAGGCATCGATCCCGCCATCTTTATAGACCGGGACGGGCAGGCCTATTACTACTGGGGCCAGCTCTTCTCCCATGGCGTCCCGCTCAACCCCGACATGGTTTCCTTTGATCCGGCAAAGATCCGGAACGACCTGGTGACGGAGGAAGAGCATTTCTTCCACGAAGGCTCCTCCATGCGCAGGATCGGGGACACCTACTACTATGTATATGCCGACATGGAGCGCGGAAAACCCACTTCTTTAGGGTATGCCACCTCGAATTCTCCCATGGGACCGTTCACATACAGGGGTATCATCATCGACAACGCGGCCTGCGATCCCGCCAGCTGGAACAACCACGGATCCATCGAGTGCGTGAACGGTCAGTGGTATGTCTTTTACCACCGGGCGAGCAGGGGCGTTGATAGGAACCGCCGCCTGTGTATCGAGAAAATAGAGGTCCTTCCCGACGGCAGCATTCCGGAAGTGAAAATGACTTCCCAGGGCGTCGGCGCCCCCTTCGCCCCGGGCGAGAAGATCATGGGCTACCAGGCCTGTGAGGTCCACGGCGGCTGTTATATCGACGTGGATGCCGATTACGAGGAGAAGCTCACCAATCTGACGGACGGCGCGGAAGCTGTCTTCCGCTACGTTGAGAGCAGGTGCGGGTGGAGCGGCGTTCGTGTGACGGCGAGAGGAAAGGGTTGTCTTCATTTCCTGCTGGACGGGAAGGAGGCGGGTACGGCGTCCGTGGACAGCCGGAGCTGGACTTCTGTGGAAGCTCCCTTAGAGGGGGCGACCGGGCAGTACGAACTGCGCGTTGCGGCTGAGAATGCATGCGGGCTGGAGCTGGCTGAACTGACCCTGATCTGATGGGATTGTTTTCGCGGCCGGGAAAATGAAAGCACGACGGCAATGGACCTCCAGCAAGGGACATCCGCGAAAAGGAAGGAGCACTCTGACGTAAGGCTTTGGATTTCCTCAGGTACAAAGCGGCTTAATCGGCCGCCCATTATTGAAAAAAACGGCCCAAGCCGCTATAATCTGGATAGTAAATAAGAACCACAAAACTCCGGAGGATATCATGATCAACATTCAGAAAATCACACAGGACACCTGCTGGATCGGCGGAAGCGATAGAAGACTGGCCAAGTTCGAGAACATTTTCCCGATTCCCTGCGGCGTCTCCTACAACAGCTATATCATCGCGGACGAGAAGACCGCTGTCCTCGACACCGCGGACGTGACCATCGCCGAGCAGTACGTTGAGAACCTGGCGGCCGCCCTGAAGGGCAGGAGCCTGGATTACCTCATCATCCTGCACATGGAGCCGGACCACTGCTCCCAGATCGCCAGAGTCGCCTCCCTCTATCCGGGCCTGACTCTCGTCGGTAACATGAAGACCTTC
>CAMONF010000031.1 GCA_946620335.1 uncultured Clostridia bacterium | reverse complement strand
TCAGGCGCCATATGTCCAAAACATGGGATCTGAAATTGCCCATGTCCATTGGACGGAGAACACGAATCATAACTGGCCAAAAAAGTCCCCAACTAAAATCGCTTGTGTCCTTGACAAGGGGTACAATTCATTCACCCTTTGTTTCACAGAATCACATTCTTCTGGTTACCATTCATCCAAGCCTCCAGATTGTCGAAGACAATCTCAGCGCGGAGCGTCATGGATTCTTTGGATGCGAAAGCGACATGGGGCGTGACCAGGCAGTTCTTGCAGTTGAGAAGCGGCTCGTCCAGGCTGAGGGGCGGCTCCTTGTCGAAGACGTCGATGCCGGCGGCAGCGATGGTGCCGTTATTCAGGGCATCCGCGAGGTCCTGGGCGACCACGACCGGGCCGCGGGCCACGTTGATGAGGATGGCTGACTTCTTCATGAGGGCGATTTTGTCTGCATTTATCATGCCGCGAGTGGAATCATTGAGCGGGCAGTGGAGGACGACGATGTCGGACTGCTTAAGGAGGTCCTCCTGGGAGACCTGCTCCACATAAGCCGGCGCATCTGCCTTGCGGGTGCGGCTCTGGGCCAGAATGCGGCAGCCGAAAGCGTGGAAAAGCTCCGCGGAGCGGCGGCCGATCTTGCCGAAGCCAATGATGCCCACGGTCTTCCCCTTCAGCTCGCTTCCCACCAGGCCGTCCTTGGTCTGGCCGGCGCGGCAGCGCTCTTCCACAGCGGAGATGTTGCGAAGGATACTCAGCACCATGCCGAGGACCAACTCAGCCACTGCCTCGTTGGAGTAGCCGGAAGCATTGCTGACGGCAACGCCCTTGGCCCTGGCAGCGTCGAGGCCCACATGATCTACACCGGTAAATGCCACGTCGATGAACTTGAGCTTATCGCAGGCGCTGATCACTTCACCGGGCATGGGCATATTGGCGATGATCATGGCGTCGGCATCCCTGGCTTCCTCAATCAGGGTGGGGATATCCGTGGTGCGGGCAAAGTCCACGAAGGTATGGCCGTTCTCTTCAAAGGGCCTCTTGCGCATGGCCAGCTCTTCCGCTGAGATACCGAGGGATTCCATTATAACGATTTTGCTCATGTCAGTGATTCCTTTCTTTTGCTAAAAGCGAATGTCCCCGCACTTCTTATTTGTGGAAATGCATGCAGCTCCGTGACCTTTCTTCATTGTATCATTCTTCTGGGAAAGGTGGAACAGAGAGGGGTGTGAAAAAACTGGGAATCAGGGACGGTTCCTTTTCCCACTTTTGATCACGGGAAAGAAGAAAATGGGAATGAGGGACGGTTCCTTTTCCCACTTTTCGAAGAAAAGTGGGAAAAGGACCCGTCCCTCATTCCCATTTTCCCACGCTACTCAGAAAAGTGGGAAAAGGAACCGTCCCTGATTCCCAGTTTTTGAGTTATGGAAGCTCAACCTCGTACTCAGGAACCCCATCGACCCGGCGGCCGCGGACGCGGATGGTGCCCTGCGGCGTTTCGTAGGTGCAGGTGAACTCGTTCATGCCCTCCGGCATCCAGGGCTCGACCTGGACCTGGGTGAAGCCGGGGGCGAGGGGGTGAATGCCGGCGATGCCGTTGTAGAACCATTCGATGATGTGGCCCATCATGTCGTGGCAGTGGCTGCGGGGGTTGTCCTCCCAGTATTCGCCGAGGGTGGTCTCGCCGGCTAGGACAAAGGCCAGGTAGCTGGGGTGCTCGGGGCGAGTGATGAACCGGGCGATGAGGTCGTTCATGCCGCAGCTCCGGGCCGTCTGGATGATGTAGGGCAGGCCGACTTCGCCTGCGGAGAAGGCATTTTTAGCCAGGAGGGTATCGCGGAAGCAGGAAATGACGTCATCCCGCTTGTCCGCCGGCACCATGTCCCAGTAGAGGGGAAGGGCCTCGCAGGCCTGGGTGACCTGAATGCCTTCATTTCTCTTCTCGTAGTTGCGGTAGCACCAGCGGCCGTTCTCGTCCTTGACCAGGAGCTCGGCGTTGTAGTGGTCGAGGATCCTCCGGGCCTCGCCCCGCAGGAACTGCTCGTCCTCCGGACGGCCCAGCAGGGCGGCGAACTCGGCCAACGTTTTGGCGTCGGCGTAGAGGAGGGCCGTCTCCACATTCTCCCTGGCGAAAAGGCCTTCGGGGTTGCCCCAGTCGCCCAGGCCGTGGCTGATGAAGCCGTTGGCGTCCTCCATGGTCAGGAGGTGCCGGAAATAGCGCAGCCCGGCGTCATAGTTCTCCTCGACGATGGACTTATCGCCGTAGAAAAGGTAGTGCCAGCGGGTGCCCAGAATGATGGTGCTGCCCCAGCCGATGATGTCATAGAAGCTGCCCATGCCGGGGACCGGCAGGACGTTGGGAATGTAGCAGGGGGCCTGGGAGGGCACGAGGCCGTCGCCGGGGCAGAAGCTGTTCCCCGCCATGTCGAAGAAGCGGTCGTCGGCGGTGTGCTGGGCGTCGCGGCAGTCGGTGAGGAACTTGCGCCAGAGGGCATTTCCGTCCTTCATGTACATGATGGCGGGGGCCATCAGGTGGTTGGGCTCCTGCCAGGCGAAGCGCTCGATGGTGGGGCAGTCGGTGTGGACGCCCAGCATGTTGGCTTCCACGGTCTTCTCGATCATGTCGTAGATTCGGTTGTAGCGGTCGTCGTCGCAGTGGAAGGTACCTGCCCGCTGCCAGGCGCTGGTGATGGCGTCGAGGCGGACGTCCTTCAGGTCCTCCGGCGCGGCGTCGATGGCCACATACCGCCCGGCCACGTAGGTGAAGGCCAGGGAGAATTCTTCCCACACGCCGCTCTCGGCCGGAATATAGGTGTCGCACACGTCGATGGGCATCCAGTTCTTGGCCATCTGGTCCGCGTCGCCCTCCGGCGTGAGCTTCTCGGCCGGCCAGGCGTGGACAGCCTGCCCCGCTTTGCCCCGCACGGTGAATTTCAGCAGGCCGGAGGCGTTCTGGCCGAAATCGTAGATGGCCCGGCCACCCACCGTGTGCAGATATTTCCCTTCGTAGGTATGGATGACCTTCACCGGGGGCATGGTCTGCTCACGCAGGCGGGCAGTCAGCCCCGGTCCATCCTGGGAAATGAGCGCATTCTCCCATTTGGCGGGCTTTTTCTTTGCCCCGTCAAGGATCTCCGAGCCGAAGCAGTTGGAGTGCCGGACCGGATGCTCAGCCACCTGCCAGTCCTCGCCGGTGGTCACTTCCATGCCCGAGCCATCCGCGAAGGTCAGCTGGGCATCCATGGCGAAGACCAGTTCCCGGCCGAAGGGCTTGTAGGGGTTGGGGTTGGGCGGCATGAAGGGCGGGAAATGGAAGAAATAGCCCTCCGTCTGATCGACCATGTACCAGCCGTTGCCGATCTCGGCGAGGATTTCATTTTCCCCGGCATGGAGGTAGGGGGCGAGGTCGAAGGTCACGTAGTAGACGGCCTTTCGGTAATCCGACCAGGCGGGATCCAGGACGTGGTCGCCCACCTTTTGGCCGTTGACGTAGAGGTTGAACTGGCCCAGGCCGCAGATCTGAGCCGCGGCTCGGGTCGATTGGGCGGGCAGGTGCAGGGTTTTCCGCGCATAGAACGGGCGGTCTGTTCCGTTGGTGATCCAGGTAGTAAGCATAGCGGGCCCTCTCTTTGCTAGAATTGATGGTTTAATCATACTACAAAAGGGGTGGGGAGGGAACTGGGAATCAGGGACGGTTCCTTTTCCCACTTTCTATTTTGTGGAAGAAGGGAAACTGGGAATCAGGGACGGTTCCTTTTCCCACTTTTCATTTTATGAAAAGTGGGAAAAGGAACCGTCCCTGATTCCCAGTTTCCCAGCATCATCCAAGGCAGGCGCTGGCGGCGTAGAGCTCGGCGGCGTAGCGGAGGGCTGTATCGTCAGTGTGGAAACGCGGGCGGTGCAGCTCTTCTGTTTTTGTCTCCTCCGGGGAGCGGGACCCGACCCAGTAGAAGAAGGAGGGGGCGAAGGCGCGGTAGAGGGCGAAGTCCTCGCTGGCCAGGGAGGGCGGGGCGTCCACGACCTGGCAGCCGGTTGATTCGGCGCAGGTCCTGGCGAGGGTCGTCATTTCTGGCGTGTTGAAGACGGAGGGGATGCGTTCCTTCCAGACGATCTCCGAGCGGCACTCGTAGGCGAGGGCTGTATTTTCCACGATGGCCTGGGTGCGGGCGATGGCGCGGTCCAGGGCGGCTTCCGAGAGGGAGCGGACGGTGGCTTTCATGCTGACCTTGTCCACGACCAGGTTCATGGGGCTGCCGCCCTCGATCTGGTTGATGGACAGGATCACCGAATCCAGCGGGTTGGTGTTCCGGCTGACCACGGTCTGGAGGGACTGGATGATGGCCGCCGCGCAGACGATGGGGTCGACGTTCAGGTGGGGCATGGAGCCGTGGCCGCCGGAGCCGTGGATGAGGATGTCAAAATTACGCTTGGCGGACATGAGAGGGCCTTGGTTGCAGACGATTTTGCCGCTCTCGACCGACGGCCAGTTGTGGATCCCAAAGCAGTACTGCGGGTGGATCCAGTCGAAAAGGCCGGCGTCCAGGAGCATCCGGGCCCCGGTCGTGCCCTCCTCGGCGGGCTGGAAGACGAGATCGACTGTCCCTTTGAGCCTGCCCGCGAGCTGCATCCTGTTTAAAATGAGGGCCGCGCCCAGGAGCGAGGCAGTATGAAAATCATGGCCGCAGGCGTGCATGACGCCGGGAGTTTGGGATTTCCAGGGGCTCTCGTATTCCTCCGTCTGGGGGAGGGCGTCGATGTCGGCGCGGAGCATGATTTCGGGTCCTTCGCCGCTGCCGCGGATCACGGCGACGACGCCGGTGGGGGCGGGAACGGGGAGGATCTTGCAGGAGGGGAGGGCCTCAAGGAAGGTTTTTATTTTTCTTGTGGTCTCGAACTCCTGGCGGGAGAGCTCCGGGTGCATGTGGAGGTCTCTCTTGAAGGCCAGGATCTGGTTGTATTCTTCATCGGTGAGTTTGAACATGGTGGTCCTTTCCATGGGGTACAATTCATGATACTATTATACTGCAGGGGATGGGACAGCGAAAAGCGGAAAAATCGGGAAAGAGGGACGGTCCCTTTTCCCATTTTCAGGAAAAATGGGAAAAGGAACCGTCCCTCTTTCCCGATTTTCTCCTTCACCTGCCCCTGAGGAAAGGTGGTTTATCAAATGGCTCTATACGCAATCGGCGATCTCCACCTCCACTACCAGTCGGTGCTGCGGGCACCGGGGCAGCTTCATGACCGGGTGTGGAAGAACCACGAGGAGAAGTTCCGGAAGAACTGCCTGAAAATGGTGGCAGAGGAGGATACCTTGGTCCTGGTCGGCGACCACAGCTGGGGGAAGAATCTCTCGGAGTGCGAGCTGGATTTTCAGTATATCCGGGACCTGCCGGGGCGGAAGATCCTCACAAGAGGCAACCATGACATGTTCTGGGATGCCAAAAAGACCGGCCAGCTGAACGCGCAGTTTAAGCCGGAGCTCACTTTCCTGCAGGACAGCTACGAGACCTACCAGGATTACGCCCTGGTGGGGACCAAGGGGTTCACCTTTGAAGGCCCCTTCTATCTGGACCGGCGGGGGCGGATCATGGGCTGGGACGAGGAGGCGGAAGTTCACGCGAAGAAGCTTGTGGACCGCGAGCTGGAGCGGCTGAGAAAGTCCTTTGAGCTGGCGAAGGCGGACGGATACCGGAAATACATCATGTTCCTTCATTACCCGCCGACCAACATTTTGGAGGAGCGGAGCGGCTTCACGGACATGGCGGAGGAGTACGGCGCGGAGCAGGTGATTTACGCCCACTGCCATGGCGAGAGCCGGTTCCACGACAGTATCCAGGGGGAGTACCGGGGTCGGGTGTACCGGCTGGTGTCGGGGGATTTTCTGCGGTGGAAGCCGGTGAAGGTGTTGGGATAAAATGGGAATGAGGGACGG
>CAMONF010000030.1 GCA_946620335.1 uncultured Clostridia bacterium | reverse complement strand
TATGGACAAAGAGAAGATCACCGCGGACCTGGATGCCTGCCTGGGGGATTTGTAAAGCCTTCGGGTGTGAAAAAGTGGGAATCAGGGACGGTTCCTTTTCCCAGTTTTCTTTGAAAACTGGGAAAAGGAACCGTCCCTGATTCCCACTTTTTCACACCCGAAGGCCTTACAGATCCCCCAGGCAGGCATCCAGGTCCGCGGTGATCTTCTCTTTGTCCATATTCTGTCCGATAAAGACCAGCTTCTGCATCCTGTCGCCGTACTTCTCGTCCCAGACCTTGGCCACCTCCGGGTACTTTCTCAGGATCCGGTCGATGGAGGCCTTGTCGGCGGAGGCCAGGAAGCGGCCGGCCTGCATTTCCTGGATCAGATGGCCCGCCTGCTCGAAGACGTAGGACATGCCCGGGTCTTCCTTGTACCAGACCATGCCCTTGCAGCGGATGATGGCCCGGGGCCATTTCTCGGCCAGGGCGACCAGCTTCTTGTGGAGGAAGGGACGCCTTCTGTAGTATACGAAGGAACTGATGCCGTACTCCAGCTCCTCCTCGGACTCCTCATGCTCCTCGGGGTGCTGAATGGCCTCGATCCATCCGGCGGACTCCATGGACTTGTCCAGGTCGAAGCGGCCGGTATTGAGGAGCTGGGCAAGGTCCACCTTGGCATAGCTGGATTCCACGATGGTCGCGTCGCTCTGAAGCTTGTTCACGATGGCGCGAAGCTCGCCCAGTTCCTCCTGGGAGACTGTCTCCGCCTTGTTGAGAAGAATGGTATTGCAGAACTCGATCTGCTGGATCAGAAGGTTCTCGATGTCGTCCTCCTCGTACTCATCCAGCATGAGGCTCCTTCCGTTGCCGAACTCATCCCGCATGCGGGCGCAGTCCACGACGGCAATGATGTTGTCGAGGACCATGGGCAGGCCGTCTTCCGTATTCTCCTGGCAGATCATGGTGATGGTCTGGGCGATGGGGATGGGCTCGCAGATGCCGGAGGCCTCGATGATGATGTAGTCGAAGCTGCCCTTCTCCGCCAGGTCCGTCAGCTGGGTGGCCAGGTCGTCCTTGAGGGTGCAGCAGATGCAGCCGTTGGTCAGGGGGACCAGGGAGCTGTCGGCCTGGGTGACCACCCCGCCCTTCTCGATCAGGTCGGCGTCCACGTTGACTTCTCCGATATCGTTGACGATCACCGCAGCGCGAATGCCCTCGTTGTTGCCCAGAATGTGGTTCAGGAGGGTCGTCTTTCCGGCGCCCAGGTAACCGGTGATCAGCGCTATTTTCACTGTGTTCTTCTTTTTAGCCATTATGCTTCCTTTCCGGCAGGAGGGGACGGAGCCGCCTTCTGCCTGGTTTCATTTTCATCTGTCCCTCTTACGCGGTCAGGCTGAATGTGTAATCCGTATCGTAGCAGCGCACATAGAGGACGCCTTCCTTGGCCAGAATGTAGTCAGGGGCCGTGGAGAGGGGCGTGCTGCCCAGAGTCTTTCCGGTCCGGGCGTCGATCTGGAAGAGGTTGTCCTCCTCCCCCGTGCCGCCATAGCCGGTGAAGATCCGGCCGTCCAGGACCAGGAAATTATAGGCCCCGGCCACTGTGGAATCGCTCTTCCAAAGGAGAGTCTTTTCATTCAGGTCAATGGCCACGATAAAGCCTGTCTTGTAGTACATATCCGAGGAATTTTTCCGGCTGACGGAGACGTAGAGCACATCTCCTTCCAGGGCCGCGTAGCGCAGCCGAATGTCGCCGGGATCCTCGGGCACGGTGCACAGGCCGGTCAGATCCAGCACGCAGTCGTAAACGCCTTCCTTCATGATTTCGGCCGTCCGTGCCTCCTTGTCCAGATACACCATCCATTTGTCGCTGGTCAGGGACTCGGCCGGTTTCGTGAGGCCGTTCCGCTCGAACCAGGCATCCGTATCGCTGACCTCATTGGCCGTCTCGCTGAGCATGGTGAGGGGCAGAGGCTGGGTATCGGATTCCGCGTCCGCGTAGAACGGGCCGGTACCGGGATCGGAGATGACTGTGTCCCCATCACCCTCATAAGCGCCCTCCAGCATGTCGGTGTACACGTCGGAACCGACCCGGTAGCCCAGCCAGGCGCTCCAGAGCCTTGCCGTCACCTGGGCCGTATCCCAGGTCCCGCCGTTCCCTTCCGGCAGATTCATCCAGGTGATCCAGACCTGGCGGGCATCGGCCTGAGCGGCCAGAGTATCGGAGGACAGGGCCCAGAAGGCTTCCTCGGTGAGCTCTCCGTTTTCCGGAGCAGCCTCATCCGTTCCCTCTGCAGCCGTCTCTTCGCTCTCCCCGTCCGTATCCTTCTTGAGGTTGTACACGCTGCGCAGCGTTCCAAGGCTCCTGTGCGTGAGCTTTCCGTCCTGTAGGGTCAGCTCGAACAGGGTCTGGCTGCTCTCGCTGGAGGTAACGCTCTCGTAATCGTAAGCCAGGAAATGATGACCGCCCTCGTCGACGTAGAAATCATAAGCCGAGTAGGACAGAAGGTCCGGCTCAGACTCGTCGTCCGCGAAGTCATTGTCCACATGAGCCAGGGAGGATTTGTCCTCGCTGACCTGCCAGATGTCGAACCGGGTCTTGCTCCCGCCGCCGTACTGGGTGCCGATCACGACCTCCAGCCGTCCGTTCTCGTCCAGGTCCGTTACGCCCAGGGACCTTGCAGACTGAAAATCTTCGAATCTGTGGATCCACTCCTCATAGGAGGCGGCGAGCAGGCTGATCTGGGCCTGGGCGTCGCTGATGTCCGGCGTCACGGCAGGGACCTTTTCCGGTACAGTCTCCGCTGGCTCCGCCTCTTCCGTCCCCGCAGTCTCCGCTGGCTCCGCCTCTTCCGTCCCCGGCTTGTCGGAAGTATCCTTTTCCTCCTCGCCGTTCTCCGCAGCCTCCGCCTCTTCCGTCTCCGGCTTGTCGGAAGCATCCTTTTCCTCCTCGCCGTTCTCCGCAGACTCCGCAGCCTCTTCCCCATCGGTTTCTTCAGGCTCTTTAGCGCCTTCCGCGTTTTCCTCCGGAGAGGCCGCCTCGTTCCCGGCCTGCTCAGCGTCTTCCGTTACCTTATCTGCCGGCGGCTCGGAGCCGGTCCCCGGACTCTGGCATCCGCCGAGGGTCAGGGTGACCGCCAGAAGGCCGGCAAGCACCTTTTTCTTCATATCTATACTCCCCTTTCCTGTACTTCTGCAGGCCCGGTCCAGGGGCGCCGGGTCTCACGCCTTAGTATAGCAGATAAACTCCCGCGAAACTATCCGTTGTGGAAATAATTTCACCCCCCATTTTCGGCATTTTGCCTGACTTTTTGAGGGCAGATCCAACCGGGCTGCCCAAGGCGCCGTCGGCGGTCCACCTGAAGAGATCCATTATTAACCGAATGACAGCACAGCACGTCCTGCGGACATGGCGGCAGGCCATGGCGGCAGGCTGCTCACAGGTCCTGACGAATCGCCTCCCGGGTCCGCATGACGCACTCCGCCAGGGCGCGGATCCGGTCATTGTCCATCCGGGAGACCGGCGCGGAAATGCTGAAGGCATACTGCCCGCCCCTTCCGATGGAGACAGAGGAGGCAATGCACCTCACCCCGGTCTCATTCTCCTCGTTATCCAGGGCATATCCCTTCTTACGGACCTCCTCCAGGGCATAGAGGAAGTCATCGTAGTCCGTGATGGTGTAGGGGGTGATTCGGCGGATATCGCTCTCCTGCCAGAGGGCTGCCACCTCGGCGGCTTTCATTTCCGCGCAGATAGCCTTGCCCACGCCTGAGCAGTAGAGGGGGATCCTCCCGCCGATCTGGGAATCCATCCTGACCCGTCCCGTCTCAGCCTCCACCTTGTCTATGTAGACCGCGTCCGTACCGTCGCGGCGGACCAGATGGACCGTCTCGCCGGTCTCCTCCATGAGTTTTTGCAGGTAGGGGTGGATCGCAGCGGTCATGTCCTCCCGCCCGATGACCTGATCGGCCAGGGCCGCCAGTTTGAGGGTGAGGGCGTAGGTGCCGTCCGCATTCTGCCGGGCATAGCCCATATACATAAGGGAGTGGAGGACCCGATGGGCGGTCGCCTTGTTGAGCCCCTCCGCCCGGGCGATGTCCATAAGGGGCAGACTGCCCTGGTCGGCCAGCAGTTCCAGAATACCGAAGAGGCGGTCCGCCACCTGGATCGGGTTTTTGGACTCCTCCTCGCAGAATTTCGTGCCGTCATGTTCCATATATTACCTCCCGCCGAGGGCGTCTTCGCCGGGTCCTGCCCGGGCGGCGCGCCGCTTCTTTTCCTTACGAAGGTATTCTACCACACCCGCCGGTCCGGTGCAAGGCTATATTCCATATTATGGAACTCTTATATCCAAAATAATGCACTTTTCGCCCAAGTTTCACTTGACTTTTCACCATATGATAATATAATTGACTTTGTAAGGACTTACAGTCCGAGTAATCAATTCCGCAATATGAAACATTTCTCACATACATTCCACTTTCCAAGGAGGAAACCACTATGAACGACGTATTGAAGAAGATCGGTGAAATCGGCATCATCCCGGTCGTCGTCCTCGACGACGCCAAGGACGCTGTCCCGCTGGCCAAGGCCCTGATCGACGGCGGCCTTCCCTGCGCCGAGGTCACCTTCCGCACCGCTGCTGCCGAGGAGTCCATCCGCCTTATGTCCGAGGCTTATCCGGACCTCTTCGTCGGTGCCGGCACCGTCCTCACCATCGACCAGGTCAACCGCGCTGTGAACGCCGGCGCCAAGTTCATTGTCAGCCCGGGCCTCAACCCCGAGATCGTCAAGTACTGCGTCCAGAGAGGCATTCCGGTCTGCCCGGGCACCTGCACCCCCAGCGACGTCGAGCAGGCCCTCGCCCTCGGCCTCGACACCGTCAAGTTCTTCCCGGCTGAGCCGGCCGGCGGCCTGGGCTTCATCAAGGCCATCGCCGCTCCCTATGTCGGCGTCAAGTTCATGCCCACAGGCGGCATCGGCCCGAAGAACGTCCGCGAGTACCTGGCCTATGACCGCATCCTGGCCTGCGGCGGCAGCTGGATGGTCAAGAACGACCTGGTCAAGGCCGGCAACTTCGAGAAGATCACCGAGCTGGTAAGAGAAGCGGCTGACATCGTCAAGGAAGTCCGCGGCTGATTGCCTGTCACATTCTGAAATACGCTGAGAGGAAATGAAGTCCCGTCGCCGGGCAATACACCTTCTCAGACAATTCACGGGCAGGCCCAGCCTGCTCCCTCGAAAGGATAATATTATGAATCTGAATCTCAGACCCAAAGAAGAGTGCATGTTTGATGCCGTATCCCTGGGCGAAGTCATGCTCCGCCTCGATCCCGGCGAAGGCCGGATCCGCACCGCCCGTTCCTTCCGCGCATGGGAAGGCGGCGGCGAGTACAACGTCGTCCGCGGTCTCCGCAGATGCTTCGGCATGAAGACGGCTGTCCTGACAGCCTTCGCTGACAACGAAGTCGGCAAGCTCATGGAGGACTTCATCCTCCAGGGCGGCGTGGACACCTCCCTCATCAAGTGGATGAAGACGGACGGCATCGGCCGAACCCGCCGCAC
>CAMONF010000029.1 GCA_946620335.1 uncultured Clostridia bacterium | reverse complement strand
GTTTGGTTCGTCTCGTTTACACGAAACTTTCAAGGTCTTTTCGAGAATAATGTGTATCGCTGTTCAGTTATCAAAGTGCTGTGCGGCGTCCGCTTCCGTCGGCCGCAACTCCATTAACTTATCACTTTCGAAGTGATTTGTCAAGAAGATTTTTAATTTATTTTTCGGCTCTCTTCGGACCCGTGCGCCGCTTTTGCGGTGCGGATGATATATTAACACAGCCCCCATCCTTTTGCAAGCACTTTTTTGATTTTTTTAAACAAATGAAAACTTGTGGCTCAGGTCGCTCCAAGCCACAAGTTCTTGTGTTTTCAGATCAGATCGCCGCATTTATCCCCTGTATTCATTTCCACCCGCGTTCCCAAGGGCTTCACGGATGTTCTCGACAGGGATGAGCTTTACGTCCTTCACGCTCCGGCAGGCGTTGTAATTGGCCTTCGGCAGAAGGATGGTCTTAAATCCCAACCGCCTTGCCTCCTGGACGCGGACCTCCGCCTGGCTCACGGCCCGGATCTCTCCGGAGAGTCCCACTTCACCGAATGCCAGGATACGGTCGTCGATGGGGGCATCCCTGTAACTGGAGGCGATGGCCAGGACGATTCCCAGGTCCAGGGCCGGTTCATTGAGACGGATCCCGCCCGCGATGTTGACGTAGGCATCGCTCCCGCTCAGGTTCATCCCGCATCTCTTTTCGAGGACAGCCAGAAGAAGGTTGACCCTGTTATAGTCTGTACCGGTCGCAGTTCTTCTTGGCATGCCGAAGTTGCTGCGGCTCACCAGGGCCTGGACCTCTATCAGCACAGGGCGCGTCCCCTCTATGGAGCATGTCACACAGGAGCCGGAAGCATTCAGCGGACGCCCCGCCAGCATATATTCAGACGGGTTCGGCACTTCCACAAGTCCCTTCTCCCGCATCTCAAAAACGCCGATTTCATTGGTGGACCCAAAACGGTTCTTGACGGCTCTCAGGATCCGGTAGGAGGCATGTCTATCCCCTTCAAAATACAGGACTGTGTCCACCATGTGCTCCAGGACCCGGGGACCGGCCACTGCTCCTTCCTTGGTCACATGCCCAACGATGAACACGGTAATTCCCAGCCCCTTGGCCAGAGCCAGCAGCACGCCCGTCGACTCCCTGACCTGGGATACCGAACCAGGGGCGCTGGACACCTCCTCGTTGTACATGGTCTGAATAGAATCGATCACGCAGATCTCCGGCTTCTGCTCCTCCAGGATCTCCCGGATGTCAGTCAGGTTGGTCTCGCACAGGAGCAGCATGTCATTGGTCTTCCCCCCGAGCCTCGATGCGCGCATTTTGATCTGCTGAAGGCTTTCCTCACCGGAAATGTAAAGCACGCTCCTGCCCGCACCCGCCAGATTCCCGCAGATCTGCAGGAGGATCGTGGATTTACCTATGCCGGGGTCTCCGCCGATCAGGACCATGGATCCGCGGACGATGCCGCCGCCAAGGACGCGGTCCACCTCGGCCATGCCCGTGAGTGTGCGTTCATTTTCCTCGAAGGACACATCTGCCAGCTTGACGGGCCTGGATCTCACGGCGGAGGAAGGGCGCTTTGCGCCGACCGTCTTGGGCGCGGAGGGTTCCTCCACGAAGGTATTCCACTCCCGGCAGCCGGGGCACTGTCCCATCCACTTGCCGCTCTCGTAGCCGCAGTTCTGACAGAAGAATACCATTTTTGTCTTAGCGCTTTTAGCCATAGTTCTCCTTATAGTGTAAGGCGCGGGGCCCCGCGGCACATCCGCCGGGAGGGTCCCGCGCAAAAATAATCGCTATGAAAACATGTTTTTTCAAGCAACTCGCCGGCTTGAATGCCCGGATGAAATTGCCCCATTTGAGCATGTAAGAAAGGCTTTTCGGCCACCTTGCCGGCTCTGATGCCTCAGGAGGAATCGCCCCGTGTGTGCATGGCCGCAGGGCTTTTCAATCCCCTTGCCGGCTTTGTCTTTCCAAGGCGAATCCGCCCTGCATGGAAATCAGGCTCTGAAGATCCGGACCTGCTTCGCCTCGCCGGTCCCCATCTCCACGCTGAAGGAGAGCTTGCCTCCCAGATTGGTGGTGGCAGGGGAGGCGACTCCATCGATTTCCACCATGTAATCAGTCTCCGGCTCGCCCTCGACGGTGATCCGGGCGTCATGGGGACCTTCCACGGTAAAGCTCATCCCATCCTCCGTGCAGGCCAGGCAATTGACGGTCGTTCCGGGGACAGACTCATAGACGAAAAGCTCGTTGCGCTCCAGCCGGGTAATATCCTTAAAAGTTTTTACCTTATATAAGTCTCCGGCATGGGCGAAATCGGAAAGCTTGGTCTTGGTGTCCAGCGTGTAATCGCCAAAGCTGATGGTCCCGTCCTCCTCGGCGCGGATCAATGTTTTAATTGCTGCCATTTTTTACTTCCTCCATGACTTGAAAACAATTGGGAGGGCGTCCGGCCCTCGATGGAACATGTTGTGAGCTACGGCCGCGGGCCCGTCAGGAGATGGTAAGCTCCCCTTTATCGATCCGGACCGTGACAGAGCTGCCCCTTGTGATCTCACCGTTCAAAATGAGATCCGTCAGCGGGTTCTCGATCTTCTCCTGGATGACCCGCCTTAAGGGCCTGGCGCCGTATTTTTCCGAATATCCCTTCTCGGCTATATACTTTCTGGCGGAGGCGGTGATCTTGAGGTCTATATCCAGTTCCTTTTTGGCCCTGGTCTGCAGCTCCGCTGCCATAAGGCCGGCCACCTTCTCCACTTCCTTCATGCCCAGGGTGTGGAAAACGATGATTTCGTCGATCCGGTTGATGAATTCCGGCCGGAAGATCCGGCGGACCTCGGCCATGACGCCGTCCTTCATGCGCTCGTAATCCTTCTGCGCATCCCCCCGGGCTCCAAAGCCCAGGCGCTTGGGATCCACGATGGACTGGGCGCCGGCGTTGGAGGTCATGATAATGCAGGCATTCTTGAAGTCGACCCGCCTGCCGTGGGCGTCTGTGATATGGCCCTCGTCCAGGATCTGGAGCATGATGTTGAAGACATCCGGATGGGCCTTCTCGATCTCATCGAAGAGGACGACGCTGTAGGGATGCCGGCGGACCTGCTCGGAGAGCTGACCGCCCTCGTCATACCCCACATAGCCGGGCGGAGATCCGATCATCTTGGAGACGCTGTATTTTTCCATGTACTCGGACATGTCCACGCGGATCATGCTCTCCTCGGAGCCGAACACCGTCGCGGCGACCGCCTTGGACAGCTCGGTCTTTCCCACGCCGGTCGGTCCCAGGAAAAGGAAGGACCCGATCGGGCGGTTGGGGTTCTTGAGGCCGACGCGGCCGCGCTTGATGGCGGAGGCCACCGCCTTGACCGCCTCGTCCTGGCCAATGACCCGCTTGTGGAGTCTCGACTCCAGACGGGAGAGGCGTTTTGATTCGCTCTCCGCCAGCCTTGTCACAGGGATTCCGGTCCACTCGGCCGTGATGGCCGCCACACTGTCCTCATCCACGATCAGGGTCCGGCGGGCATCGGCGCCTTCCACCGCAGCGCGGGATTTCTCAAGGGATGCTGTCATTTCCTTCTGCAGCGCACTGATCTCCCTGGCCTCATCCATCCGGCCGGAGACGATAGCCGCCTCCTTGCGCCCGGATAACTCGCGCAGGGATTGCATTTCGCTTGCCAGCGCCGCCAGGGCCTTGTAGCTGCCCAGGCTGACCCGGGCACCTGCTTCATCCAGCAGGTCGATGGCCTTGTCCGGCAGCCGCCGGTCATTGATGTAGCGCTCCGACAGGTCTACCGCGGCCTGGATGGCTTCGTCAGTGATCCTGGCGCCGTGGTGCTTTTCATAATGGGGCCGAAGGCCCTTTAGTATGGCGATTGTCTCCTCCCGGGAGGGTTCCTCCACCTGGACCGGCTGGAATCGCCGCTCGAGGGCCGCGTCCTTCTCGATATGCTTGCGGTACTCGTCTATGGTGGTGGCGCCGATCATCTGGATCTCGCCCCTGGACAGGGAGGGCTTCAGGATATTGGAGGCGTCCAGAGCGCCTTCCGCGCCGCCCGCTCCGATCAGGGTGTGCAGCTCGTCCACAAACAGGATGATGTTCTTGTTCTGGGCCACCTCCCGGACGACCTTCTTGATTCTCTCTTCGAATTCTCCGCGGTACTTGGAGCCCGCCACCATGCCGGCCAGGTCCAGGACCAGGACCCGCCTGCCCTTGACCGAGGCGGGGACCGCGTCCCAGGCGATCCGCTGAGCCAGGCCTTCCACGATTGCCGTCTTGCCGACGCCGGGCTCGCCCACCAGGCAGGGGTTGTTCTTGGTCCGGCGGCTCAGGATCCGGATGACCCGCATGATCTCCGCATCCCGTCCTACGACAGGATCCAGCTCCCCCCTGGCCGCCTGGGCCGTGAGGTCACGGCTGAATTCATCGAGGGCCGGCGTCGCAGCCGCCTCCCCTTTAAAGATGTTGCCGCTCATGATGTCCTTGTCGGTAATATCGATTTCCGCCCCGACCGCCGCGACTGTGTCGGCGTAGATCTTGGCGATATCGGCCTCCATGGTGTGAAGAAGCCGGGTGGCCACGCTCTCCGTGTCCAAAAGGAGGGCGATCAGGATATGCTCCGTGCCCACCAGCTCTGACCCGAACCTGGCAGCCACGCTCTTTGCCTTCTCCAGCACGGCCCGGGCCCTGGGCGTGTACTCCGCCCGGTCTTTGATGGCGGCCGTGCCGCCGGGCGTGATCAGCTGGTCGATCAGCGTAAGGAGCTTGTCGGGCATGATGCCGTTGTCCATAAGGACAGCGGCGGCCGTGCCGTCGGTCTCCTTCAGAAGACCGGCCAGCAGGTGCTCCGTGCCGATGTCGCTCTGCCGGCAGGAGCCGGCTACGGAAGCGGCTTTGGCCAGGGCGCCGGCCGCTTCTGCTGTGTATTCATTTGTCATTGGATCTCCTCGTCTGCCTCATAATACATCTGGTCAATCAGGTCGTGGACCTCCTGCCGGGTGAGACGCTTGCAGCTGGCTTTGGCCAGGGCGATGCGCAGGTCCGCCCTGAGCTCCTCTATGGCCCTGATTTTTTCCTTGTCCACATAGACGACTGCGCCGCGCCTCCGGTCCAGCGTCAGAAAGCCCTGCTCCCGGAGTATAGCGTAAGCCTTGTTCACCGTGTGCATGTTGACACCGATCATGTCCGCCAGCTGTCTGACCGACGGCAGGCTGTCCCCATCCGTCAGCTCCCGGGCGGCAATGCCCATGATGATCTGGTTGCAAAGCTGCACATAGATGGCTTCCCCGCTGTCAAAATCGATTTTTATGATCATCCGGCAATACCTCCATGTGTTATAAGGACAATATAACAGACAGCCCCTGAAAATGCAATGCCGAGTGTTCTACTTCGATATTTTCTGCCTCCTGAAAAAAAGACTTGACGGCAATAATATATTTGATAAAATATAATCATGCAAAGCATTTTTGGTTTCCTAAAGGAGGCAACACTATGGGTTTTTATGATTTCACACTCAAGGACGGCGAAGGCCACGATTTCGCCACAAAATCTTTTGAAGGCAAGGTCGTTATGGTCGTCAACACGGCTACCGGCTGCGGCTTCACACCCCAGTACAAGGAGATCGAGGCCATGTACGAGGCCTTTAAGGATCGCGGATTCGACGTTCTCGACGTTCCCTGCAACCAGTTCGGCAACCAGACTCCCGGCACCGACGAGGAGGTCCACCAGTTCTGCACCCTCAATTACAACACCCAGTTCCCGCAGATGAAGAAGTCCGACGTGAACGGCGCCAACGAGCTCCCGCTCTACACCTTCCTGAAGAGCCAGCAGACCTTCAAGGGCTTTGGCATGAGCCCGGCCGGCATCATGATGAGCGGCATCGCCAAGAAGATGGACAAGGACTACAAGAACAACGCCAACATCAAGTGGAACTTCACCAAGTTCATCGTTGACCGCCAGGGCAACGTCGTCGCCCGCTTTGAGCCGACGGAGGACATGAAGAAGGTCTCCGCTTTCGTGGAGAAGCTCCTGTAAGAAGGATTCTGCCATGCATGGCCGGACCGCCGCCAAGGCAGTCCGGCAAATGCAGCGGTCTGCGGTCTCTCCTTCCCTCGGCTGCGGACCGCCTACTTTTATCCGCCTTTTCGGTCGTGACATGCATAGGACCGGAAGGTTTTCATTTTCAAACAAAGATATCGACGGAGATATGAGCCATGGAACCCACCTATGAACAGTTAAAGCTCGACAATCAGCTGTGCTTTCCTCTCTACGCCGCGGCCAGAAAGGTAGTCGGCCTCTACACGCCCTACCTCAAAGCCCTGGACCTGACCTACACCCAGTACATCACCCTTATGGTCCTCTGGGAGAAGGACGGGATTCCTGTGGGCGAGCTCGGTAGCCGGCTCTTTTTGGACAGCGGGACGCTGACGCCCCTGCTCAAGAAGCTGGCGGACCGGGGACTGGTCACCCGGGAGAGGAGCCGGGAGGACGAGCGGGTGGTCTGCGTGTATCTGACCGACAAAGGCCGGCAAATGCGTGAAGAAGTCAAAGATATCCCTGCCGCGCTGGGCAGCTGTGTCCCTCTTTCCCCTGAGGAGGGCCGGACTCTGTATGTGCTTCTCTACAAAATCCTCGGAAAGACCTTTTGAGCTGACCTTCCGCAGGCAGCTGCATCCCCAGGTGCGGCAATCATGCTGGCGGGGGCCATCTCAACACGTTCAGTCGCGGAGGCAGGGCGCTGCTTCTTTGGCCTTATCATAAACAAAAAGTGCGGCAGGATTTTTTCCTGTCGCACTTTTTTGTGGTTCGGTTCTTTTCGAACTGGGGACGGTTCCTGGTTCGAAAATCAAAGAATTTTCGAACCAGGAACCGTCCCCAATTCCCGCTTTTTTACGCCTCGTCGATGGCCTTGCCGATATCGTGGCGCATGTATTTGTTCTCG
>CAMONF010000028.1 GCA_946620335.1 uncultured Clostridia bacterium | reverse complement strand
ATCCGGCTGATTCTGGACCTGGCCGTGAACCACACGTCCACGGAACACCCCTGGTTCAAGGCCGCGGCGGACTACCTCCGCCAGCTGCCGCAGGATGCGGATCCGGTCTACGAGGACTGTCCTTACGTCTGGTATTACAATTTCTCCCGGGACCAGGTGAGCGGCTATGCGCCGCTGGCGGATTCCGACTGGTACTACGAGGCCAGGTTCTGGGAAGGCATGCCTGACCTGACCCTCTCCACCGAGGCTGTGCGGGAGGAGCTTCGCTCTGCCGCCGCTTTCTGGCTGGACCGTGGCGTCGACGGTTTCCGTCTGGACGCCTGCACTTCCTACTACAGTGACCAGACCGAAGCCAACGTGGACTTCCTCGCCTGGCTGAACGCGGCCGTGAAGGAAATGAAGCCCGACGCCTATCTGGTCGGCGAGGTATGGGCGGACCAGTCTGTGTACGCCCGCTACCTGGCGAGCGGCATAGATTCGGTCTTCGACTTCAGGTTCGCGGGGCAGGAGGGCACCATCGCCATGACTGTGAAGGGTCAGAAGGGGGCGGATGCTTATGCCCGAGAGATGGCCGCGGAGGAAGAACTCTACGCTCAGATGAATCCTGCGTATGTGAACGCTCCCTTCTATACCAACCACGATATGGCCAGAAGCGCAGGCTATTACGCCTACGACGACGGCTCCCGGACGAAGCTCGCGGGGGCGCTGAGCCTTCTGCAGACGGGAAATGCTTTCATTTACTATGGCGAGGAACTGGGCATGAAGGGCGCCGGCATCGACGAGAACAAGCGGGCGCCTATGTACTGGATCCGGGAAGGGGAGAGCGGCGTGAAGGCCGCCGGCTACGACGAGGCTGCGCTCAAGGCGCTGATGACGGCGGGGCCGGAGAATATGGAGTCATTTGACATGAAGTTCCCCTCCATGGCGGGTCAGTCGGCGGACGATGCGTCGGTCCTGACCTACTACCGGACGGCAATCCGGATCCGGGAGAGCTTTCCCGTGATCGCCCGGGGAAGGACGAGCGTGCTGGATATATCCGACGGCGACGTCTGCGCCTTCACAAGGACGGACGAAGCGGGCGGGCTTGAACCGGTCCTCGTTGCCGTCAATACCTCCGAGGAGGACCAGTGGGTGAAGCTGGGCAGCTTTGCCGGCGAATACCCGCAGCTTTTGGCTGTCCTGACCGTACAGGGAGACCAACTGGTATCCTTGAGCGGCAGCACCCTTATTCTGCCTCCCTTCAGCATCGCCATCCTGGGAAAATGAAATCCTGCCATGACAGCATCACGAAAGAAGTAATGACATGAAGAGAAAAACACCGCTGGAATGGAAAAAATACTATGAAAGCCATATGGATGAGCCGGCCTATCACTACGACGGCCCCCTGGGCGTAGAGCTCACGGAGGACGGACACACCGTCTTCCGACTCTGGAGCCCGGTGGCCAGGTGGGTCAAGGTCCTTCTTTACCGGACGGACACGGCGGAGGAGGGCTTCCGGGTATGTCCCATGGCCTGGACGGAGGCGGGCGTGTGGGAGAGCAGGCTTTCCGGCCGGCTGACCGACGTCTACTACCAGTTCGAGGTCAATGTGGACGGCGAGACCTTTGTCACCGGCGATCCCCAGGCCAAAGCCTGCGGGGCCAATGGCAAGAGGAGCATGGTGGTGGACCTTGCCGCGACCAATCCCGAGGGCTGGGAGGCGGACAAGGCGCCCGCCAGAGGGCCGGAGGACATTATCTATGAGCTCCACGTCAAGGAATTCTCCTGGGACAGCGCGGGCGGCTTTCCCGAAGCTTATCGCGGCAAATATATGGCCTTCACATGTCCGAACACCTCCCTGAACGGGGAAGGAAGGGTGCCCACCGGCGTGGCCTACCTAAAATGGCTCGGCGTCACCCACGTCCAGCTCATGCCGGTCTTCGACTACGGCTCGGTCAACGAGACCGGCCGTCAGGAGGCCTTCAACTGGGGCTATGACCCGGTCAACTACAACGTTCCCGAGGGCTCCTACGCCACGGATCCCCATGACGGAAACGTCCGGATCCGGGAGCTCAAGTCGGCCGTCATGGCCCTCCACAAGGCGGGCTTCCGGGTGATCATGGACGTGGTCTACAACCACAGCTTCAGCCTGGACGGGCCTCTCCAGTGCACGGTTCCCTGGTATTTCTACCGGGTCACCGAGACGGGGGGCATTTCCAACGGGTCGGCCTGCGGCAACGACACGGCTTCGGAGCGCTACATGTGCGGGCGGTTCATCCTGGAATCCGTCCTCTACTGGGCGGAGGAGTACCACATGGACGGCTTCCGCTTCGACCTCATGGGGCTCCACGATGTGGGGCTCATGAACCGGATCCGGCAGGCGCTGAACGAACGCTTCGGGCCGGGCGAGAAGCTGATCTACGGCGAGCCCTGGCGGGCCGGCGACACCGCGTTTGAAAATGAAGCCATTTCCGCCGACAAGTACCATCTGGCCGATCTGGCCCCGGGAATCGGTATTTTCTGCGACGACACAAGAGACGCCCTGAAGGGATCTGTCTTCGACGCCGCGGACACCGGCTATGTGAACGGCAAACCGGGCATGGAGAAGAAGATTGCCAGTGGTGTCCGGGCCTGGTCCGGCAGCGGCCGGAGCGGATCCTACGCGGACAGCCCGGACCGGATCATCACTTATGTGACCGCCCATGACAACCACACCCTCTGGGACAAGCTCAAGGTGACCACCCGGGAGCGGGCCCTCCGGGTCCGGCAGAACCGCCTGGCCGCGAGCATCTGTTTGACCTCCCAGGGAAGGCCCTTTATGCTCTCCGGGGAGGAGTTCCTGCGGACCAAGGACGGCATCGAAAATGCCTACCGCTCGCCCATCTCCATCAACCGCCTGGACTGGCAGCGGTCCCACGCCGAGCGGGCCATGGCGGACTATTACCGGGGCCTCATCGCCCTGCGAAAACGCCTCCCGGCCTTCTGCGACAAGACCAGCGCCGCTCCCGACCGGATCCGCATGCTGGAGACGGAAAAGGGTATTGTCTGCTTCCTGGCCGACAACCGGCCCGGCAGTACCTGGGAGGAACTCCTGGTCGTCTACAATGCCAATGACCGGCCGGTCACAGATACCATTCCCGAAGGTCAGTGGCAGGTCCTCTCCGACGGGGAGGACAGCTGGCTGTGGAAACGGGAGGGCGGAGACCGCCGCCTGGAGCGGGGGAACCTCACCGTCGCGCCGGTCAGCGCTGTGATTCTGGGGCGGGTGGATGAGATGTGAAACTGGGAATCAGGGACGGTTCCTTTTCCCACTTTTCATAAAATGAAAAGTGGGAAAAGGAACCGTCTCTGATTCCCAAGTGAAAACTGAGACAGAGGGACGGTCCTTTTTACGCAAAATCAGAGATTTTGCGTAAAAAGGACCGTCCCTCTGTCTCACCTGAGCACATAATGAATATTCAACTTGTTCTCATTTGCAGTCACCTTCCCATACCCCCCGCAGATCATGGGCATGGAAGGCGGCAGGTGGCCGAGGTCCGCGTCCATGATGATGGGCACGCCCAGGTCCCCGATGATGTCGGTGACGGCCCGGTACTGGTCAAGCCCCATGATGTCCTCGTGGTAGTGGAGGGGCCGGCCGATGAGGAAGCCGCGGGCGCACTCGAACCAACCGGCGTTCTTCATCTGCCAGAGGGCCCGGCGGATGGAGAAGACGTTCAGGTCGCAGGCTTCGAGGTACCAGACCACGCCGTCGCGGCGGTAGGTCTCGTTGAATTCCTTCACCTTGTCAAAGCGGGTGCCGAGGAGGGTGATCAGGATGTCCAGGCAGCCGCCCAGGAGGCGGCCTTCGAAGACGGCGGTGCGTTCATTTTCCGGATAGTAGCGGTAGACGGTGGGGACGGTGGCGTTGATGGGTTCGAGGGGATGGTCCTCGTCCTTGAGGCCCTCGATCTCCCAGGCCGGGTAGGTGCCGATGTCGTGAATGTTCCCGCTCAAAAGATCCAGGGCGTCCTGAACGATGGGGTGCCAGGGCTCCATGCCGAAGGTCGGCGCGCAGGGGCCGTAGATGGCGGCGGTGTCCAGGAGGGTGGCCGAGAGGAAGGGGAAATTGGTGTTGTCGGAGAAGCCCATGAACCACTTGGCAGGGGCCTCCCGCAGGGTCTGCCAGTTGATGTAGGGCAGGATCTCGCACATGAGCTCGCCGCCGCCGCAGGAAATGACGGCATCGCTCCGGTCCGTCAGCATGGCCATGACCAGCTCGTCGGCGCATTTTTTCGGGGCGTTGGAGATGCCGATCCCCTTGCCGAGAAAGCAGTTGGGGCCCAGGACGGTCTGATAGCCAAGGTCATGGAATTTGACCAGGGCATTCTCGAAGGCGGTCTTGTAGGGGTCTATGTTGCAGCCGAAGGAGGGCGCTACGAAGTGGATGCGTCCGCCCTCCGGAAGAAAAGTCGGGTATCTCAATGTGTATCTCCCTTCTGCCGCGGAGGCGGCTTTGAAGCAGGGCGCGCTCGCCCGCCGGTGTTGGTTTAAGAATAGCACAAAAAGCCCGGGCTGTCCTGAAAAATCGGCGAAAATATTGCGAAAAATCAGGACAAGTGTGATAAAATGTCTGAACAGACAGGGCGGGGAATTGGGAGGGAGCGGCGCGGGGACAAGGCGGGAGGATAACAATACGCTTGCATTTTCCCTCTGAAGAGGCGATAATAGGACCAACGGTTTTATCTCGGGGAGGCGTATGCCCTGTGGGATGGCCGGGGAGTAGAACCGGAAAGGGCAGGTGCCCTGCCCGGGGAGGAAATGAGAGGATATACATGAGCGACAGCAGGCAAAAGGGCCCCGAAGACCGGAAGAGGCCGGGACGGGACCGGTCAGAGCGCCCGGCAGCAGGTAAGACGGAAGAAAGAAAAAAGAGCTCCGGCAGAGCTGGCGGAGAGATGACAGACAAGGAACGGCAGGCCATGCGGCGCCGCCGGGCACTGGCCAGAAAGAAGGCCCAGCAGAAGAGAATCTTCATGTTCGGGTGCGGGGCGGTGCTTGTTCTCATTTTAGTGGTGATCGCGGTGGTGGTCCGTATCGCCGGGCGGAAACCCGCTGAGGAGGCGCCCGGGAGCGAGACCGTGAGTGAGAGCCAGGTCGAGACGGGAGACGCGTCTGCTGGGACCGGGGAAACGCCGGTGGAATCCGGCACGGCGGAAGAGAAGAGCGCAGAGCCTACGCTCGCCCCGACAGCCACACCGCTGCCGACACCGACGCCGGAGCCGGTCAGCATCCTCGTCACCGCGACCGGTGACGTCACCCTGGGCAAGGATGAGAACGCTGACTACGACACCAGCATGGTGGCCAAGTACAACGAGGTCGGGGATTTCGACTACTTCTTCGACAATGTCCGCGACATTTTCGAGGCGGACGATCTGACTATGGTGAACTTCGAGGGGACGCTCACCTACTCGGAGGACCGTGTCGACAGGACCTACGCCTTCAAGGCGGATCCTTCCTATGTGCAGATCCTGAGCGGGTCCTCGGTGGAGGCGGCCAATCTGGCCAACAACCACTACCAGGACTACGGCTACGACAGCCACACGGACACCATCCAGTACCTGGAGGAGGCCGGGATCGCCACCTTCGGCAACGACCGGTACGCCATCCTGGACGTCAAGGGTGTCAAAGTCGCCATGATCGGCTTCGTTGAGATTTTCACCGGTCTGGATACCCAGTATCCCATGCTGGAAATGCTGGAGAAGGTCAAGGCGGAGGATCCGGACCTGATCATCGTCCACCTTCACTGGGGCAACGAGCTGGAGAAGGAACCCACCGACATCCAGATGGAACTGGGCCGGATGGCCATCGACAACGGGGCGGACCTGGTCATCGGCCACCATCCCCACGTCATCCAGGGCATTGAGAAATATAACGGAAAATACATCTGCTACAGCGTGGGCAACTTCTGCTTCGGCGGAAATGCCTACCCCACAGACCCCGACTGCATGATCGTCCAGCAGCGCTTCACCTTCGAGGGCGGCGAGCTGGTCGACGCCGGGGACATCGTCACGATCCCATGCAGGGTATCCTCCTCCTACTCCATCAACAACTACCAGCCCATGGTGCTGGAGGGCGATGAGAAGGAGAGAGTACAGAACAAGATCGATGAGCGTTCTGCCCTGATTGGATAAGCAACAAAGGAGGTAAGGAACATGAAAAAGAGAACAGCTGCGGCGCTGGCCCTCAGCGTCATCATCGCCCTGGCAGGCTGCGGACAGACTGCCCAGACCGAGGAACAGACCGATACCGTGACACCGGTCGAGACCGTGTCCGGCGAAGAAGCCACGGTGACCCCTGAGGAGATCGAGCCGGAAGCCACGGCGACACCTACGCCGTCCCCGGAGCCGACTGCCACACCTACCCCGGAGCTCACAGGCGCAGCCGCCTGGGAGGGCACCAACATCGTCTATGTCAGCGAGCACGGTTACAAGCTCGAGTTCCCGGAGAGCTGGACCGACCGCTATAACTATGAAGCCTTTGAGTCCGGTGACACCTTCTACTGCAGCGGCGTCCAGGGACCGGGCTATTCCGGACTCCTCTTCTCCATCCTCTACGGCGACGGCTCTGAGTACGCCGACGAGTACCAGGTGACGAAGCTGCCGCCGCTCCTTGATGGCACCCAGTTCTTCGTCCTCTATCCGTCTCTCAAGCCCTATCCTTCCGATGATCCGGAGAAGGAGGCAGAGTATCAGAGCATGTACGCGGACGTTGAGGCCGTCGTTTCCACCTTCGTGGATGTAGCCGCCGCGGAAGCTCCGGAAAATGAGAACACGGAGACAACGGAAGCTCCTGAGGGCGCTACCCCGACAGCAACCCCAGAAGGCGCTGAGGCTGCTGCCGAGACCGCTGAAGGCGCAACTCCGACGACAGCTCCCGAGGGTGCTGAGACCGCTGAAGGCACCACCCCGACGGAAGCCACTGAAGGTGCAGCAGAGACCACTCCGTCGCCCGCCGAGGAGGCTCAGCCGGCCGAACCGGCAGGCGGGCAGAACCCAAAGCCCACCCCGGCCGGCGGCCACAACAAACTGGGCCTCGCCCGGGTGGCGGGGTTTCCGGGCGT
>CAMONF010000027.1 GCA_946620335.1 uncultured Clostridia bacterium | reverse complement strand
TATATCCGTCACCGAGGAGAACCGGCTCCTTCGGGCAATGAAGCGGGAGCGCAAGGAGGCCAATCCCAATTACAGGGAGATGTGCCGGCGCTTTCTGGCTGACTGCGAGGACTTCTCGGAGGAGAAGATCGAGGAGGCAGGCATTACCCGCCGCTTCGACAACAACGGCGCGGTCGAAGACTGCGTGGCGGAGATCACCGAGTATATCAAGGAGAGGATCTGAAAGGTCCTGCAGGACCGCGGGGATCCGTTTTTGAAGGATTGCTGCCGGTCGTGATCGGGGAAGACCCGGACACGTCTGCAGGGCAGCTGGGACCCGCCTTTGAAGGAAGGAACACAGGGAACGGGCAGGGAGGAAACGCGGCCTCCCGGGAGGAAACGAAAGGAGGATACGCATGAACGAATTCGGATTCAACGGCATCGTCGGCCACAAGGACATCATCGCGCACCTTCAGCACGCCATCGAGGGCGGCATGGTCTCCCACGCCTACATATTCGCCGGGGAGACAGGCTCGGGCAAGAAGCGGATGGCCAACGCCTTCGCGGCGGCCCTGGTCTGCGAGCGCGGCGGCATCGAGCCCTGCGGCCGGTGCGAGGCCTGCACCCGATTCTTGAGGGGCAGCCACCCGGATGTGATCCGCGTGACCCATGAGAAGCCCGGCGTCATCCGGGTAGATGAAATCCGTGAGCAGCTGGTGAGCACGGTGGACAGGAAGCCCCTCGGGGACCGCTACAAGGTCTACATCATCGATGAGGCGGATAAAATGAACCCCCAGGCCCAGAACGCGGCCCTCAAATCCATCGAGGAGCCGGCGGAGAGGACCGTCATCCTGCTCCTCACCAGCCGGCCGGAGAGCCTTCTGCCCACCATTCGTTCCCGCTGCATCCGTCTGGACTTCGGCGCCCTGACCCGGCGCGAGGTGACGGATTACCTGATGCGGGAGCTGGGCGTTCCCGCCTACGACGCGGAAGTGGCAGCGGCATTTTCCCAGGGAAATATAGGCAGGGCGAAGCAGGCCGCGGAAGGGTCTTCATTTTCCCTCATGGCTGAGCGGGCAGTACAGGCCGTGCGCACAGCCAGGAATATGGCCGTCTATGAGATGGGCAATTTTATCCGCGAGCTGGAGGAGGACAAGAACGGAATCGATGATTTCCTGGACGTCATGCTCCTGTGGCTCAAGGACGTTCTGCTCTACAAGGCGACCCTGGATCCGGACGGCATCGTCTTCCGCCAGGACCTGATCGAGATCCGGCGCGAGGCGGAGGAGAGCTCCTACGAGGGACTCAAGGAGGCCATCGACGCCGTGAACAGGTGCCGGGAGAGGCTCCGCGCCAACGTCAGCTTTTCGCTGGCCCTGGAGCTTCTTATGATGACCCTGCGGGACGATATCGGCTGATTTAGGCTAGGAGAAATATATGGCAAGAGTTATAGGTGTAAAATTCAGAAATGTGACCAAGGTCTACTATTTTTCACCGGGAGACCTGGTCCTTCGTTATGACGACAAGGTCATCGTGGAGACTGCCCGCGGCATGGAGTACGGCACCGTGGTCCTCTCCCCGATGGAGATCCCTGAGGAGAAGGTGCCCCAGAAGCCGCTCAAGGACGTGATCCGCAAGGCGACGGAGGAGGACACGGCCCGGGATGCCGAGAACCGGATCAAGGAGAAGGAGGCCTACCGGATCTGCAAGCAGAAAATCCTGGAGCGGGGCCTCGAGATGAAGCTGATCCAGGCCGAGTATACCTTCGACAACAGCAAGATACTGTTTTATTTCACGGCGGACGGCAGGATCGACTTCAGAGAGCTGGTCAAGGACCTGGCCGGCGTCTTCCGGACCCGGATCGAGCTCCGCCAGATCGGCGTGCGCGACGAGACCAAGCTCCTGGGCGGCATGGGCATCTGCGGACGTCCTCTCTGCTGCCACACCTACCTGGGCGAGTTCGCCCCGGTGTCCATCAAGATGGCCAAGGAGCAGAACCTGTCCCTCAACCCGACCAAGATCTCGGGCTGCTGCGGCAGGCTCATGTGCTGCCTCAAGAATGAGGCGGATACCTACGCATACCTCAACAAGAACCTGCCCAGCAAGGGCGATCAGATGACTACCCCGGACGGCCGCCACGGCGAAGTCCTCTCCATCGATATTCTGCGCCAGCGGATCCGCTGCGTGGTGGACGTGGAGGAGGATGACGAGAAGGAGCTCCAGGATTATCACATCTCCGAGATCACCTTCATTCCCCACTCCAAGAGGCCCAAGCAGGGCAACCAGCCCAAGCAGGAAAAGGGCAGGAAGGACAAGAGTGACAAGCCTCAGGAGCAGGCTAAGCGCCCCAAGCCCAAGAAAATCACCTGGGAGGAGGCCGGCCTGGACGGCAGCGACGCGCTGCCCGCCTTCATCGCGGAGGCGGAGGTCGAGACCAAGCAGGCTGCGCCCGCCGAGAAGACCTCCCGCAGGGAGAACCGCCGCCGTGACAACGCCAAGCGCCAGCAGGAGGCAAAGGCTGAGCCTGCCGCCAAGGAGCAGGAGGGGGCTGCCACTGAAAATGCAGACACTCCCGTGAGGTCCTCCCGCCGCAGACGCCGCAGCCATTCCAAGGGCCAGCAGTCCGCGGAGGGCAGACCGGAGAACAACGGCGGTGAGCGGGCTGAAAAGGCTGAGCGCCAGGAAAAGCCCGAGCGCCAGGAAAGGCCCGAGCGGGCTGCCAGGGAAGGCGGCGAGAACGCGGGCGAGGAGACCAAGTCCGCCAAGCCCAGAAGACGGTTCGGCGACCGGCGGAGACGCCGCTCCGGTGAGGGCAAAAAAGAGGAAACCGGCCATGCTGAGAGTGGACAGTCTTGAGAACGGCTACGAGATCTGTCAGGACACCGATCTTTTCTGCTTTGGCATCGACGCGGTCCTGCTGGCCCACTACTGCCCGCTGAAGGCGGGCGATCAGGTCATGGACCTGGGTACCGGCAACGGTGTGATCCCCCTCATCATGAAGGGGGTGGCGCGGGATGCCGGGATCAGGGCCCATTTTACCGGGCTGGAGATCCAGCCGGCCTCCGCGGCCCTGGCCAGGCAGAGCGTGGCCATGAACGGTCTGGAGGATGACATAGACATTGCGGAAGGCGATATCAAGGAAGCTGCGGCGAGGTTTGGCGCAGCTTCTTTTTCGCTGGTGACCTGCAACCCGCCCTACATGGCGGGCGGCGCGGGGCTGGTGAATGAGTCCTTTGAGCGGATGGCGGCCAGACATGAAGTGTTGGTCACCTTGGATGATGTCATATCCCAGGGGGCGGCCCTGCTCAAGGAGCGCGGCAGGTTCGGCATGATTCACCGGCCCCACCGCCTCACGGACATCATCGTCTCCATGCGGGCCAACCGCTGCGAGGTCAAGCGGCTGCGGCTGGTCTGCCCCAAGGCCGGCAAGGCGCCGACCATGGTGCTGGTGGAGGCCGTCAAGGGCGGCCGGCCCTATCTCACGGTGGAGCCGCCGCTCATCGTCTACGGCGAGGACGGGCAATATACAGAGGAAGTGCTGAAAATATACGGAAAAATCTGAAGGCGGGTGACAACTATGAGTGGAACCTTATACCTGTGCGCGACGCCCATCGGCAACCTGGAGGATATCACCCTCCGGGTCCTTCGGGTGCTCCGGGAGGCGGATTTGATCGCCGCCGAGGACACCAGGACCTCGGGCGTGCTGCTGTCCCATTTCGACATCCACACGCCCCTGACCAGCTATCACAAGTTCAACGAGGAGGACAAGGCGCCCGAGCTGGTGGGCAGGCTCCTTTCGGGCGTCAATATCGCGCTGATCACGGATGCGGGGACCCCGGCCATTTCCGACCCCGGGGAGCACCTGGTCAGGCTCTGCATCGAGAGCGGCGTGCCGGTGACCTCCCTGCCCGGGCCCAGCGCCGTCATCACCGCGCTGACCATCTCGGGCCTTTCGACCCGGCGCTTCGTCTTCGAGGGCTTTCTGCCCGCCGACAGGAAGGAACGGGCGGAGAGGCTGGCCGCGCTGAGAAATGAAGACCGCACCGCGGTCATCTACGAGGCCCCCCACCGCCTGAAGAAGACGCTGGCCGAACTGGCGGACCAGGTGGGCGCGGACCGGCCATTGGCCATGACCCGGGAGCTGACCAAGAAGTTCGAGACTGTGGTCCGGGGGACCGTGGCCGAGTGCCTCCGGGACACCGAGGTCCACGAGCCCAGAGGCGAGTACGTCCTCATCCTGGGCGGCCGGCCCGGGGAGGAGCTGGCCCAGGAGAAGGCCGCGGCCTGGGAGAATATGAGCGTGGCCGACCATGTGGCCATGTACGAGGAGCAGGGGCTGCCCCGCAAGGAGGCCATGCGCCGCGCCGCCGCCGACCGCGGCACCAGCCGGCGGGAGATTTACCAGGCGCTGCTGGGAGAATGAGAATCAGGGCCGTTCCTTTTTTGTCAAAAAAGGAACGGCCCTGATTCTCATTCTGAGGAATATATTACGGCTCCAGGATCCCCTTCCGGATCAGGAAGTCTTCGATCAGCTTGACGCTTCCCGCGATGCCCAGGGCGGAGGAGTTGATCATAAGGTCCCTTCCCTCAGGGCTGGCCCACTTGCGGTCTGTGTAGAACTGATAGTAGGCCCGGCGGCTCTTCTCAATCCGGCGTACGATCTTGTCAGCGGCCAGGGAGTCGGAAATGTCCTCCACGGTCATGATCCGCTGAATGCGGTCATTCCTCGGCGCGTAGATGAAGATGCTGATGAGGTCCGGATCGTCCTTCAGGACCTCGTCGGCGCAGCGGCCGATGAAGATGGCCGAGCTCTTCTCAGCCTCGTCGCGGATGATATTGGACTGGAGGCTGAAGAGGCGGGAGGAGAGGGAGGCCGTCTCGATCCCGTAAGCGATGTAGGGCTCAAAGAAGGGGTTGGAGACCTTCTCGTCCTCGGAGTTAAGCAGGTCCTCGTTGAGACCGTGCTTCTTGGCAATCATGGAGAGCATGTTCTTGTCAAAGAGCGGTATGCCGAGGTCATTGGCGAGGGCTTCGCCGATGGCATGTCCGCCGCTTCCATATTCACGTCCAATGGCAATCAGGACTTTCTTTTTGAGCTTCATAGGAGTTCCTCCTTTCATAGCTTCTCAGTGTTGCTGCTGTGCGGCTGTAACGGCGATTGCCCGTACCGGCCGTTTCTAGCTTATAGTATAGCACAAATGCCGAAAATATCCAAAGATTATTCGCAATTATTTGTGATAATCACCGATAACACCAACGTTTTTAGACTATTTGTAACTATTCAGCACCCACCATATAGGTTTGAAATCCGAGCAGGGAGCTTGCTCGCTGCCCGCTCAGCGCGTCTCGAGGTATGCCCGGATCTCCCTGACGAAATGCCGTCCGTACCGGAGGCACTTCCAGATCCCGCTCCCTTCTATGAAAATGAGCCCCGCCAGCGTGGTCGGCCGT
>CAMONF010000026.1 GCA_946620335.1 uncultured Clostridia bacterium | reverse complement strand
GGTGAAAACTGGGAATCAGGGACGGTTCCTTTTCCCACTTTTCATAAAATGAAAAGTGGGAAAAGGAACCGTCCCTGATTCCCAGTTTCTCCGTCCCTGATTCCCAGTTTTTACGGAGGATTTAGAAGCTTGCTTTCCGGAAATATCACCCTGAACACCATAGACCGCAGGGAGACCATGCGCTACCTTGGCATGGGCGGCCGGCTGCGCCCGGAAGAGGTCCTGCCGGAGCTCATGGACAGGTGCGAGCGGGAGCTTCTGTCTGTCCTGGACGCCAAATACGTCTGGCAGGTCTTCATTTACCGGGAGGGTGTGATCGAGAACTGCGCCTACCAGATCGAGGGGGAGGCTGCCAAAAAGCATCTCGCGGGCTGCGACCGGGTGATCCTCCTGTGCGCGACTCTCTCAGGGGGCGTGGACGCCCTGCTGAGGCGGAAGCGGCTGACGGGCATGGCGGAGGCCATGATCATCGACGCCATGGCTTCCGCGGCCATTGAGACGGTCCTGGACAAAATCGAGGAGGAAATCTTCTCCCAGCCGGAGATGGCGGGAAATGAACACACCTGGCGTTTCAGCCCCGGCTACGCAGACCTGCCCCTGTCGGGCCAGAAGACCTTTCTGGCCTCTGTGAACGCCTACCGGCGGATCGGCGTCGGCTGCGGGGATTCCTTCCTCATGACGCCCATGAAGTCCGTCACCTGCCTGATCGGGCTGGGGCATGACCTGCCGCAGGCAAATCGGAAGACCTGCGCGCTGTGCTCCCTCGACGGCCGCTGCCGTTTCAGGGAGAGGGGAGAATTCTGCTACCGCTGAGGCGGTGGGACGTATTCCGGCTGATCAGATGACCACCGACACACCTGTCAGCGGATGTATTCCTGAGGACGAAACAGCCGCAGGGATGACAGCCGGCGGAAGAGATGGCTGTAGAGTTATGACCGCCGACACACCTGTCAGCGGATGTATTCCTGAGGACGAAACAGCCGCAGGAGATGGCTGTAGAGTTTATTGATGACGCACCTGTACCCGGAGGTGCTTTATGGCAATGAAGACCAGAGAAGAACTGCAGAAGGCCGGAGAGAAGGTCCTCGCACACACGCGCACGGAGCTCTACCTGTCCCTGCCCTTCATGGCGCCGGCCCTTGACCGCCTGGCCTGGACCATGGACCTGTCCACCCTGAGCTTCGGCACGGACGCGGAGGCCATCCGCTACAACCCCATCCACCTCTGCCGGACCTGGGTCGACGATCCCAAATACGTCAACCGGGCCTTTCTCCACATGCTGTTCCACTGCCTTTTCCTGCATATGTACCACCTGGAAGGCCATGAGGACCGGATCCTATGGGACCTCTCCTCGGATATAGCTGCGGAGGCCGTCATCGACTCTCTGAAGGGCTGCCCGGCCGTGGAGTGGACCCAGACGGACCTCAGAGCGGCCTGGTACGAGAAGCTTCGAAATGGATGCGGCGTGCTCACGGCGGAGCGAATCTATCGATTTCTGATCTCAGATCCGCCGGACCCGCTGACCGAGGAGAAGCTTCGGGCGGAATTTACCGTCTGCGACCACGCCTTCTGGGACGAGATGAACAAGGAAAGGCCGGCGGACCCGCCCCCGGGCGAGACTCCTGTGCCGGACCCCGAGAGCGATTGGAACGAGGCCGCCTCGCGCCTCCTGTCAGAGCTCGACAGCTATGGCCGCGGGGGAGGCACCGAGACCGGAAGCCTTCAGCGGATCCTGGCCGTGGGGCAGCGGCGCCGCCTGACTTACCGCGATTTCCTGAAGCGCTACGCCGTTGTCCGCGAGGAGGCCCGGGTCGACCTGGATTCCTTCGATTACGGCTTCTACAATTACGGGATGACCCTCTACGGCAACATGCCCCTCATAGAGGAAAATGAATACCGCGAGGCAAAGAAAGTGGAGGAGCTGGTCATCGCCGTGGACACCTCCGCCTCATGCCAGAAGACCCTGGTCGGCCGCTTCCTCTCCGAGACAGCGGCGGTCATTGCCTCCGAGGAGACATTTTTCCACCATGTGGACCTCAGGATCATCGAGTGCGACGACCGGATCCAGAAGGAGCTCGTCATTCACACTCCGGAGGAAATGGAGCGGTACCTCGCGGCCTTCGAGGTCCAGGGAGGCTTCGGAACAGACTTCCGGCCTGTGTTCGACTACGTGGGCGGCCTGCGCGCGAAGGGAGAACTCAGGAACCTGCGTGGCCTGCTCTACTTTACGGACGGGTTCGGGCGGTTCCCGGTGCAGCCGACGGACTTCGAGACGGTCTTCATTTTCATGAAGGATGACCTCTTTGACCTTCGCAAGGCCCCGAAATGGGCGGTAACACTGACCATAGATGACGATACAGACGGCCGGCTGATCCTGAATGCCGGCAGGTGAAGGAGTAGATAAGGTGAATATTCGGGAAGCCAAGGAAGAAATCAAGCGCACGGTCCGGGCCTATCTGGCCAGGGACCCGGAGACGGGGGAACGGCTGATCCCCTCCGAGCGGCAGCGGCCGGTCCTCATGATCGGTGCGCCGGGCATCGGCAAGACGGCCGTCATGCGGCAGATCGCCGAGGAGATGGGCATCGGGCTGGTGTCCTACACCATCACCCACCACACCCGCCAGAGCGCCATCGGTCTGCCCTTCATCGCGAAGAAGACCTATGGCGGCAAGGAGCACACCGTGACCGAGTACACCATGAGCGAGATCGTGGCCTCGGTCTACGACCAGATCGAGCGGTCCGGACGGGAGGAGGGCATTCTCTTCCTCGATGAGATCAACTGCGTGTCGGAGACCCTTTTCCCCACCATGCTCCAGTTCCTCCAGTACAAGACCTTCGGCTCCCACAAGGTGCCGGAGGGGTACGTGATCGTGACGGCCGGCAACCCGCCCGAGTTCAACCGGTCGGTCCGGGATTTTGACATCGTGACCCTCGACCGCGTGAAAAAGCTGGAGATCGAGGCGGATTACGACGTCTGGAAAGAATATGCGCTGGGGAATGGCGTGCACGGTGCTGTCATTTCCTACCTCAACATCCACAAGACCCATTTCTCCCAGGTCATCAATGACGCCGACGGACGCCGTTTTGTGACGCCCCGCAGCTGGGTCGACCTGTCGGATTCCCTCCGGGTCTACGAGAGGATCGGGGAGAAGATAGGAGAGGACTTCGTGGGCAGTTTTCTCCAGGACCCGGAGATCGCCCGGTCCTTCACCATCTACTATGAACTCTGGAACCGCTACAGGAGCGTCTACCACGTGCCGGAAATCCTGGCGGGCCAGATCCCGGACGGCTCGGAAGCCCTTCGGGATGCCCCCTTCGACGAGAAGCTCAGCCTCATCGGCCTCCTGGTCTCCGCCCTCAACCAGGCCTTCACGGCCTCCGAGGAGGCGCTGGAGGCTCAGCGGGTGGTGTTCAACCTTGTGAAGGAGGCAAGATCCCTCCTTACTTCCGGGGAAATGAAATCCGTCTCCCAGGCCCTCACTTCCCTCGTGAACCGGGAAAGCGAGCAGCTCGGGAAGGACGAAGAGGCCGGCCGTGTCAGCCGTGACAAGGCCCGCACCGCGCGTCTGGCGCTTGCCCGCCTTAAGGAGATGGCAAAGACCTGTGCGGCAGCCGGCGATGGCATGGCGGATCTTAAAGCCGCTTTCACGGCCTCTGAGGAGGCCAGGCAGGCGGAAGATGCCCATACCGGGGACATGCTTACCCACGCTTTCTCCTTCATGACAAGGGTCTTTGGCGAAGGGCAGGAGCTGGTCATGTTCCTGAGCGAGCTCTCCAAGGGCTACTACAGTATGAAATTCGTGGATTCCCACGGGAACGAAGCCTTCTACAAGTACAATAAGCTTCTGCTTCTTAACGACAGGCGGCAGGGGCTCCGGGATGAGCTGATGGAGATGGTCTAAAGCTCCCTCGTTCTTTCCTGTCATGGCGTGCGGAATGCACAGGCACCTGTCAGAATGCCCGGTGCCTGTGCATTTTACGATAATCCCCCGGAGTGCACCCCTCCACCTTTTTAAAAATCTTCTGAAAATAATTCTGGGAGCTGAATGCGAGATAATTCGCGATTTCCGCCAGCGTCTCATCTGTATAGGCCAGGAGTTCCTTTGCCTGCCGTATTTTCGCAAACTGGATATACTCCGTAACCGTCTTACCGGTTGCCTCATGGAAAAATCTCGAAAAGTACGCTTCTGACAATCCGACCTTCTCCGCCGCATCCCGAATACAGATCTTCTCCGATATATGTTCATCAATGTAAATGATTGCATCCCGGATACGATAGTCATTGATTCCTGGCATTCTGTAGCGTTCCGACTGCCTGCAGAACTCGAGCTTGGCTTCATCGGCAATTGCGTAAAGCTGTCCGGTTGTTTCTGCCTGCTCTGTGCGCTGCGCGTAGGATTCCATTATACGGACGCATAATGCGGAAGGCGCTCCGGATTCCATAGCTGTGATTCCAAGCATATAGAGCAGGCCTATCACAAGGTTGCGGGTATGGCGCATGGGATTTGTAGCGAACTGCGCCTCCAGGCTTCCCGGGTTGATCCCCGTGAGCGTCCGCATCGTCTTCACATCCCCATGCCTGACACATCCCAGCAGTCTTTTCAGGAGGTCCACGTTCTCCGAAATCCATGATATGCCGATACCGATATCATCATAGACCTGTTCATACAGCGTCCTGCTGTTCATATCTGTCTGCTTTTCCATGGTGGTTTTCCCTCAATATCAAGGTTGCTGTCAGTAAGTTCATCATGATCGACTTCTTCCTGTGATAGTTCTATACTGCCACAAAACGGTTTCGAATCACTGACGGCTATTCTGACACAGACCTTTTCGCGTAGGCGCTTTGCTTTCCTTTTTACATTGATGGCATAATCTTATAATATTACGCAAAATAGTGCAATAAATGTCCGTGCTTTTGGAATACCATGGTTGTAGTTGCCATGTGTAATACCAAATAGAATTTGTTTAAGGGGAAAGGAAATCTGCAACTATGGGAAAACTGGATAACAAAGTATGTGTCATTACCGGTGCCAGCGGTGGTCTTGGCAAACAGACGGCCATTCGCTTTGCGGAAGAAGGCGCCATTGTCTGCATCTGTGCCAGAAACGCTGAAAGGCTGAAGGCCACGGAAGAATTATGCCGGGAAAAAGGAGCGGAGGTTCTCGCTTTAACGGCTGATGTCAGCAAGCACGAAGAAATGAAGCGTTTTGTAGAGGCAATTGGTGCGAAGTACGGACGAATCGATGCTCTTTGCAACAATGCCGCAACCATCAGTTCTCCTCATCCGTTTCTCGAGCAGACGATCGAGGATCTCGAGGAAGGCCTTCATAGCGGCCTGTACGGAACATGGTATATGATGCAGTACTGCTTCCCCTATATGAAGGAGCACGGCGGGGCAATCCTGAATTACGGCTCAATCGGCGGCGTCAGCGGACTGGAAGGCTTTGCTTCCTATGCCGCGGAGAAGGAGGCGATCCGTGGACTCTCCAGGGTCGTTGCCAGAGAGTGGGGACAGTACAATATCCGGGTCAACTGCCTGTGCCCGAACGTCGCTACCGACAGGTTTCTGGAAGGTATCGAGCAGTCCAGGCCGGAAGTACGAGAGTATCTGAAGGCCACCATGTCCCAGAATGCCATGCACCGTATGGGAACGGCATATGAGGATGCCACGCCCGCAATTGTATTTCTTGTTTCAGATGACAGCAGGTGGGTCACCGGCCAGACGCTTCATGTCGAAGGCGGCAATTGGATCAGCGCGTAATTCCGAATAGTTGCCCGGCCCTCTCCTGAAGCATCCGCCCCGGGAAAAAGACCGCAGCTAAGAAAATGACACAGGCTGCACATCGCAACTTCATAAGAGATTGAACGTGTGGCCAGAGTCAATTATGTACCTGTTGCGACAGATGAGATGATCGCTGCGCTAAACAGAACCTGTTACGCAAACACCGACAAGCCTTTCGGCCTGCCGGTGTTTGTCTTTATTTCCTATTCGTCTGTATCAGATATCTATGCCTGGTTCGTGGTTGATCCATGGGATGACATGAAAGAATCATCAGAAAGGTACAGCCACCGCCTCTTTATAGAGGGCCTTCAGCTGGCGGATAAAATCAGCGAGATTTTCCCGGTTATCCGTTTTGTGCGTGCAGAGAACACAGGAGAAGTTTTCCCTGCAATCAAAGGGGATCCAGGCAAACTGTCCGCTGTGGTCGTTGAGGAACCCTGGGGCGAGGCAGACTCCCTTCCCCGCGGCAACGTTGGTAAGTGTCGTGTCGTGATCCGCGCTGTTGAAATAGTCGATCCTGCCGGAGGCAATCAGCCGATGCTGGACTGCCCGCAGCGCATCGGGGGATCCGCCGCCCACCATGAGGGTCCTGCCATACAGGTCTTCCTCATGAATCAGGTTTTTCTGGGCCAACGGATCGTCTGTCTGGGCAATCAGGTAAATATGGCTTGTATAGAGGTCGTGCACTGTGATGCCCGGGATCTGACGTGTCTGCTCCTTCAGGGCAAACAGAATATCGGACTCATTTCTCAAAAAAGATTCCACGCTGTTATCGTACTGAAAGCGGGGGACGATCTGAACGTCCGGGTGAGATTCCGAAAACAGCCGCATGGCCTCCGGCAGAAAGTAGACAGCCTGCCGGACGAGGAGGCTGATGGAGATACTGTCTTTGTATTTGGCGCTGAAGTTCTGCCC
>CAMONF010000025.1 GCA_946620335.1 uncultured Clostridia bacterium | reverse complement strand
TTTTCTCTGAGAACTGGGAAAAAGGGAACAGAGGGGACTGTGAAAAAAGTGGGAATCAGGGACGGTTCCTTTTCCCAGTTTTCTCTGAAAACTGGGAAAAGGAACCGTCCCTGATTCCCACTTTTTCACACTCCCATACCCCTACAGAAAGGTCACCCCTATGCGAAAAATACTCTTCATGGATCTTGACGACACCCTGCTCGACAGCGAAAAGAACGTCTCCCCCGAGAATGAAGCCGCCATCAACGAGGCTCTCTCCCGGGGGCACGTGATCGCCATCTGCACCGGCCGGCCCTTGAGCGGGACCTTCAGCACCATCCGCCGGCTCAATCTGGACAGGGAGAACTGCTACGCTGTCTGCTTTAACGGCGGCGTGATTTACGATTCCTATCGGAAAGAAGTCCTCTTTAAGAAAAGCTTCCCCATCGCGGACGCTCAAAAGGTCTTTGCCGCTGCCGACAAGGCGGGTATTCACGTACAGACCTATGATTCGGAAGCGCTGCTGGTCCGGGAGTACAATACAGAGGCGGACTACTATGTCAAGCACTGCCCGACGCCCTACAAGGTAGACCCGAACCTCCCCGAGACACTCTCCGAAGACCCGGTCAAGTGTCTCCTCATCGATCTTGAAGGCCGCGACAAGACCGAGCCCTTCCGTCAGAACTTCAGCGCCAACGTAAAGACCGATGTTCCGCTCTCCCTCTTCTACTCCAGCGGCCTTTATCTGGAAGTGGTGCGGGAGGGCATTTCCAAGGGCGAAGCCATCCGCTGGCTCTGCGGCTACCTGGGCATTCCCGTGGAGAACTCTGTCGGCGCCGGCGATTCGGAGAATGACCTTCCCATGATCAAAGCTGCCGGCGTCGGCTGCGCCATGGCCAACGCCACGGACGCCTGCAAGGAAGCTGCAGACTATGTCACCGAGCGGGACTGCAACCACAGCGGCCTGGCGGAAATCATCCACCGCTTTATCCTGGAGGACCAGCCCGCCATCTAACATGCATAAAAATCAGGAGCAAGGTTTGTCATTTTTCAATAATTGAATATCGATTTTACCTGTGTTATCATTCCTACAACGACAAAAGGAAGTAGCAGAACATTCGAGTACAAAGCCGAGTGATCCTGAGATCGTCAGCACGGTAATAAACCCGTATCAGGTGAGACTGCAAAACTTTTCTCGTGAACACACGGTTCGCGGTAAAAGTTTTGCAGTCTCTGTTTATTCTCAAGGAGGCAAAGGTTCCGCAGACAGCACATGGATCCGGCCAGGCGCTACGCCGGCCAAGCCGATCCGGATCCTGTGCGATGACTCCGCGGGAAGCCTTGGAATCAGCGGCTGCAGACATTAAACGATTACCGGATGCATGTACTCAAGCCTAGTGGACAGTAACGCCGCACGAATCAAGCGACGATTGCTCACAGAGAACGGTTCCTGTTTTCATTTACCCGAACCTGGTGAAACATGACGCCGCCCGCACCGGGAGGCGCCTGATCAAGCAAGGCTGCAAAGGCAGCCAAAAGGAGGTAACCATGAATGCTGTTCTAGTTATCATTGCACTGCTCGTCGTTCTGTTGGTTCTCGTGGTCGCGCTGGGCTACGTCAAGGCCCCGCCGGACCAGGCTTTCATCATCTCCGGTATGAGCCGGGAGCCCAAGATCATCAGCGGCGGCTCCGGCATCCGGATCCCCCTGCTCCAGCGCGTGGATAAGCTCTACCTGGGCCAGATGTCCGTGGACATCAAGACCGAGCAGGCCGTGCCCACCAACGACTTCATCAACGTCAACGTGGACGCCATCGCCAAGGTCCGGGTCTCCCCCGATCCCCAGGGCATCCAGCTGGCCGCCAAGAACTTCCTCAACAAGAAGCCCGAACAGATCGCCCTTGAGCTACAGGATTCCCTCCAGGGTAACATGCGTGAGATCATCGGCACATTGGAGCTGAGAGCCATCAACACGGACCGGGATTCATTTTCCGACCAGGTGGTGGAGAAGGCTTCCAAGGACATGGGCAAGCTGGGTATCGAGATCATCTCCTGCAATATCCAGAACGTCACCGACGAGAACGGCCTGATCGCTGACCTCGGTATGGACAACACCTCCAAGATCAAGAAGGACGCGGCCATCGCCAAGGCCGAGGCCGACAAGGAAGTGGCCATCAAGAAGGCCGAGGCCGACAGGGCCGCCAACGAAGCCCGGGTCGCCGCCGAGACGGCCATCGCCGAGAAGAACAACGCCCTGGAGATCAAGAAGCACGAGCTCAACAAGGCCGCGGCCATCAAGCAGGCCGAAGCCGACAGCGCCTACGAGATCCAGCGCCAGGAGCAGATGAAGACTGTAAATGAAGCCACTGTCAACGCCGAGATCAAAAAGGCAGAGCGCGAGGCAGAGCTGAGGGAGCGGGAGGTCAGCGTCCAGCGCCAGACCCTGGCTGCCCAGATCAAGGAAAAAGCCGACGCCGACAAGTACGCACTGGAAAAGCAGGCTGAAGCCGAGCTGGCCAGACGCCAGAGGGAGGCGGAAGCCAAGAAGTATGAGGAGGAGCAGGCCGCTGCCGCCCAGAAGGCCAGAGCCGACGCCCAGCAGTACGAGGCTGAGAAGAAGGCCGCCGGCGTGCGTGCCCAGTACGAAGCCGAGGCCAACGGTATCGCCCTCCGAGGCGAAGCGGAGGCCCAGGCCATTCGTCAGAAGGGTCTCGCCGAAGCGGAGGCCATGGACCGCAAGGCCGAGGCCTACCAGAAGTACAACCAGGCAGCCATGGCCGAGATGATGATCAAGGTCCTGCCCGACATCGCCAAGAACATCGCGGAGCCGCTGTCCCAGATCGGCGACATCACCATCATCGGCGGCGGAAACGGCGGGAACGGCGTCGACACCGTCGCGGACAACGTGCCCATCGTCATGGCCAAGCTTTTCAGGACCATGAAGGAGGCCACCGGCGTTGATTTCTCCGAGATCATGCGGGCCGACACCTATGACGCCAAGGTCAACCGCAACATCAACATCACCGGCGCCGAGGCCGTGAAGGAACTGGCTGCCGAAGCCGTGAAAGACACCGCCGACGAGGCGCCCTCCGAGACAGACATCGTCGAATGACACTTTAGCCGTGAAGGACACCACCGGCGAGGCGCCCTCCGAGACAGACATCGCGGAATGACACTTTAAAGGAAGGGAGACCGTACAGTGGTCTCCCTTCCGTGAAAAATGACAATTAAAAAAAGGCCATCCCCGGCATTTAGCACCAAAGACGCCCCGCAAACCTTCCCGGGCGGCTGGAAGCCATCTGACAACAGATCTCCCAGCCCCCGGCCATCCACAGAATCATCCGGTCGGAACAGCTATCCAGGCCTTCCCCGGACAGGAGGATACCAACCATGCTCAACGTAAGCCACGTAACCAAACACTACGGTAAGAACGCAGCCCTGAGCGACATCAGCTTCCACCTGGCCCCCGGCGACGTGACCATCCTTCTCGGCCCCAACGGCGCCGGCAAGAGCACCATCATGAAATCCGTCATGGGCTTCTGCAGGTATGAAGGTGAGATCACGGTGGCCGGCCATCCCAACAAGTCACCGGAAGCGAGGCGGATCATGGGTTACATTCCCGAGATGCCGGCCCTCTATCCCAACCTGACGGTGACGGAGCACATGGAATTCCTGGCCCGGGCCTACAGGCTCACCGACTACAAGGAGCGGGCGGACATGCTGCTCGAGCGGTTCGAGCTCACCGAGCAGCGGAAAAAGTTCGGCGACGAGCTCTCCAAGGGCATGCAGCAGAAGCTGAACCTCTGCCTGGGCCTTCTGCCCGACCCGGATTTCCTCATGCTGGACGAGCCCATGATCGGTCTTGACCCCCACGCCATCAAGGAGGTCAGGGCCTTCATCGAGGAAATGAGAACAGCCGGCAAGACCCTCCTCATCAGCACCCACATCATCGACAGCGTGGACATGCTCTGGGACGAGACCCTCATTCTCCAGAAGGGCCTCCTGAGAGCCAACGTCATGCACGAAGATCTGGCTGCCCAGGGGAAGACGCTGGAGGAATATTTCTTTGACGTGACCGAAGGGATCGACGCGGAAGCCATGTCGGCCGGCACCGGCGAGCCCGAGGAGGAAAAGGCGCCCGAAAAGAAGGGTCTGGCCGGCCTGTTTGGGAGGCGCGGAAAATGAGACTCCTGGGATATTACGCTTTTCACTCCTTTGTCAACCAAGTGCGGAAGATGCTTAGGACCTGGGTCCTCATTTTCCTCCTGGTCTGTGGCCTGGTGGGCGGGCTGATCGGCTTCATGGCGGGCTCCCTCGCCGAGGAAGTCGAAGAGCCCCACATCGAAGCGGAGATTTCGGAGGAAGACACCTACGAAGGCACGGATTCGGAACCCTTCACTGAAGATGAGGATGGCTACAGCGAGGAGGAGACGGAATTCTTTTACGAGGAAGAACCCCTCTTCCCCATCGGGGCCGGCGCCATCCTGGAGCTGGTCTTCGGCGCGGGTATCCTGGTCTTCTTCGTCTACAAAGCCATCACGGCGCCGGAGAACGGGGCAAAGATCTTTCTCCCTGCGGACACCGTCCTCCTCTTCGGCTCGCCGCTCACCCCCCAGGCGGTCCTCTTCTTCCGTCTGGTCATCCAGATGGGCACCCTCCTGGCTTTCACCATCTATATGGCGGTCCTTCAGGTGCCCAACCTGCTCGACATGGGACTGCCGCCCGCGGCTGTCGTCCTCGCCTTCCTGGCCTGGCTGATCGCCATGCTGGAGGGCACGGTCCTGTCGGAATTTCTCTACCTCCTCTCCTCGGTCAGCGCCGGTGTGAGGAAGCATCTGGACAAGGCCGTTTACGCCATCCTGGCCCTGACGGCCGTCGGCTTCTTCCTCTTCAAGCAGCGCTCCGGCCTCGGCCTCTGGGAAGCTGCCGCCGCCTTCTTCGCCGGCCCCATTTCCCGGCTGATTCCCCTCTGGGGGTGGGTCAAGGCCATTCCGGGCTGCGCCTATGAGGGAAATTACCCCATGGCCCTTTTCCTGGCCCTCCTCTCTGTCCTCTCCGTACTCCTCCTGATGTATGCCAGCAGGCGGATTCCCGCGGACTTCTACGAGGACGCCTCCGCCAAGTCGGCGGAACTGGCAGCCATGCGGCAGCAGGCTGAAGAGCACGGCGGCCTATCAGTCATGGGCATTTCCAAAAAGAAGAAGGCAGACGTGGTGCGCGACGGCTTCCACAAGGGTAACGGCGCCGACGTCTTCTTCTACAAGGCCATGTACAACCGCTGGCGGTTCGCCTGGCTCCACTTCTTCACCAAGACCACCTGGTTCTACCTGGCCGCCGGTCTCGGCATGGCGGCGATCGTCCACTTCATAGCGGAATCCAGGGCCTTCGCGCCGGTCACCTACGTCCTCGGCGCCATGGTCTTCTTCCGCTCCCTGGGCAACCCCCTGGCCGAGGACACCAGGATGGACTTTTTCCGCAGTATCCCGGAGAGTGCCTCCGCCAAGATTTTCTACTCCCTGCTGGGCGGCGGTGCGAACTGCCTCCTGGACCTGATTCCGGGCCTCTTCGCGGCAGGTATCCTCCTGCTTGCGAACCCGCTGACGGTCCTCGGCAGCCTGGCCTTCCTGGTCACCATCGACTTCTTCTCCACCATCATCGGCACCTTCATCGACCTGTCGGTGCCGGTAAATGCAGGCAAGATGATCAAGCAGCTGGTCCAGATCCTCTTCCTCTACTTCGGCCTCCTGCCGGACGTGGCCTGCATCGCCATCCTGACCATCAAGGGACATGAGGGCCTTGGGCTCCTGGCCGCCTCCTTCGTCAACATTCTTCTGGGCATCGCCTTCTTTGTGGTCACGCCCAGGCTTCTGGAACCGGTCTCGCGCCCCGTGCTGCCGCCCCTTACCATGCCGTCCCCCGAGGACCAGAGGGCTGCCGGGCTTGCATTTGCCGGCTGCGCTCTTGCCCTGTTTGCATTTTTCGTCGCAGGAAGCGCCGCACAGATTCTCGCCGGCTATCTGGCGCCCCGCCTGCTCCCAGCCGATTTTCTGGCAGAAAGCGACTGGGGCTTCTGGCTTGTCACCATGATTCCTCTGTATCTCATAGGTGTGCCTTGCGCGCTGCTCATCTTCCGGATGATTCCCAAATCAGGGCCGGAGAAGGCGCCTCTGAAACCGGGGATTCTGGCAAAAGCCATCTTCGTCTGCTTCTTCATGATGTACAGCGGCAATATCATAGGGCTTTTCGCTGTCAGCCTGCTGAAGCGGAATACCGTCTCCGAAAGCGGCAGCGTGTTGGAGGTCCTGCCCATGACCGGAGCCCTTCTCCCGAGGGTCCTCTTCCTGGTCATTCTGGCGCCTCTCTTTGAGGAACTCATTTTCCGAAAGCTCCTCATCGACCGGACCCGTATCTACGGCGAAAAGCTGGCGATCCTCCTGTCGGGCCTCCTCTTCGGCCTCTTCCATGGGAACCTGAACCAGTTCTTCTATGCCACCCTGATCGGCTTCTGTCTGGCTTACATTTACCTCCGGACCGGAAAAATCCGCTACACCATCCTGCTCCACATGCTGATCAACCTGAACGGCGGCATCATTGCCGTGGAGCTCGCTGACCGCATGATGGGCGACCTGACATTAGGAGAGGCCTTG
>CAMONF010000024.1 GCA_946620335.1 uncultured Clostridia bacterium | reverse complement strand
TGACGAAGGAGACGATCCAGCACAACATCGACTGCTTCAAGGAGCAGATGAGCCGCTTCATCGATTTCTCCGACGGCAAGGCCCTCATGGTCAACAACGCGGACTGGCTGCTGGACCTCAACTACGTCGACTTCCTCCGCGAGGTCGGTTCTCATTTCTCCGTCAACAACATGCTGCGGGCCGAGTGCTACAAGCAGAGGATGGAGAAGGGCCTGACCTTCCTGGAGTTCAACTACATGCTCATGCAGGCCTATGACTTCTACAGACTGTACCAGGATTACGGCTGCAACTTCGAGTTCGGCGGCGATGACCAGTGGTCCAACATGCTGGCCGGCACCGAGCTCATCAGAAGAAAGCTCGGCAAGGACGCCCACGCCATGACCATCACCCTGCTCCTCAATTCCGAGGGCAAGAAGATGGGCAAGACCGCCAAGGGCGCTGTCTGGCTTGATCCCAACAAGACCCCGCCCTACGAGTTCTACCAGTACTGGAGAAATATCGACGACGCCGACGTTCTCAAGTGCATCCGCATGCTGACCTTCATTCCTGTCGAGGAGATCGACAAGATGGACAAGTGGGAGGGCAGTGAGCTCAACAAGGCCAAGGAGATCCTGGCCGACGAGCTGACCAAGCTGGTCCACGGTGAGGAGGAGGCCGACAAGGCCCAGGCGGCTGCCAGAGCGATTTTCAGCGGCGGCCCTCAGGCTGAGATTCCTACCCTGGCCCTGACGGACGCGGATTTCAATGAGAATGGCGAGATCGGCGTTATTCAGCTCCTGGTCAAGGCCGGCTTTGAGAAGTCCAACGGCGCAGCCAGAAAGACCATCCAGGGCAATGGCGTGAGCCTGGGCGGCCAGAAGGTCACCGACGTATTTATGATGGTCAAGAAGGAGGACCTGGCCTCGGGCGAGGTGGTGCTCCAGAAGGGCAAGAAGAACTTTAAGAAGATCACTGTTGAGTGATGGAAATGGTGTAATAACTGGGAATCAGGGACGGTTCCTTTTCCCACTTTTCGTAAAACGAAAAGTGGGAAAAGGAACCGTCCCTGATTCCCAGTTTTTTATCCCCTCCCGCGTTGTTCTTGCAACCGAAGGCAAAGAGGAGTAAAGTATAACTTGTATGATTATGCCCATCCGGGCATGAGATCATAGAGAGGAGTTTTATTATGATTTCTGAAAAAATGAAGACCTACGTAGCGGGAAGCTCAGCCATCCGGGCCATGTTCGAGGAGGGCAAAAAGATGGCCGCCATCTACGGCGCCGACCACGTCTATGATTTCAGCCTCGGCAACCCCAACGTGCCGGCACCCGCTGAAGTCAAAACCGCCATCATCGACATCCTGGAAAATGAAGACCCGGTCCTGGTCCACGGCTATATGAACAATTCCGGCTATGAGGATGTCCGCGGCGCCATCGCCGCCCATCTGAACGGTCTTTACGGCACCGCCTACGGCGTAGGCAATATCCTCATGACAGTCGGCGCGGCCGGCGGCATGAATGTATTTTTCAAGACGATCCTGAACCCGGGCGATGAAGTCATCACCTTCACCCCCTACTTCGGCGAGTACAGGTCCTACACGGCCAATTTCGACGGAAAGCTGGTCACGGTCCCGGTGGACGCGGAGACCTTCCAGCCGGATCCCGAAGCCCTGGCCGCCGCCATCACGGACCGCACCAAGATCGTGATCGTCAATTCCCCCAACAACCCGACCGGCGTGGTATACACCCGCGAGAAGCTGGCCGCCGTGGCGGAGGTCCTGGAGAAAAAGCAGGCCGAGCTTGGCACCACCATCTACCTCTTCTCCGACGAGCCCTACCGTGAGATCGCCTACGACGGCATCGAGGTTCCGTGGATCCCGTCCCTCTACCGCAACACCATCGTGGGTTACTCCTACTCCAAGTCCCTCTCCCTGCCGGGCGAGCGGATCGGCTACCTGGTCCTGCCCTCCGAGATCGACGATTTCGCGGACGTGACCGCCGGCGCCAACGTGGCCAACAGAATCCTTGGCTTCGTCAATGCCCCCTCCCTTCAGCAGAGGGCCGTGGCCCGCTGCCTGGATGCCCAGACGGACGTGGCCTTCTATGACGGCAACAGAAAGCTCCTGACCGAGGCCCTGGCCAAGGCAGGCTTCACCTTCGTGAACCCCGATGGCGCCTTCTATCTCTGGCTCAAGTCCCCGGTGGAGGACGAGAAAGCCTTCGTGGCCGCAGCCAAGGCAAAGCAGATCCTCTTCGTCCAGGGTTCCAGCTTCGGCTGCCCCGGCTGGGTCAGAATCGCCTACTGCGTCTCCCGCGCGACCGTAGAAAACGCCCTCCCGGGCTTTAAGGAACTGGCGGGGGAATATGGGCTGGGAAAATAACGTAAGAAAAGTCGTCCCCTACACCCCCGGCGAGCAGCCGAAGGAGGCGGACGTCGTAAAGCTCAATACAAATGAAAACCCCTACCCGCCCTCACCCGCCGTGTCAGAGGCCATCGCCCGCCTGGCCGCCGAGCCCGAACGGCTCCGCCTCTACCCGGATCCCAAGATTTCGGACCTGGTGAACGCCATCGCGGACGTCTACGGCGTGCGCAGGGACGAGGTCTTCGTGGGCGTCGGCTCGGACGACGTCCTGGCCATGCTCTTCATGACCTTCTTCAATTCTGAAAAGCCCATCCTCTTCCCGGACATTACCTACAGCTTCTACGACGTCTGGGCGGATATGCTGCGGATTCCCTACGAGAAGGTGCCGCTGGATGAGCATTTCCACATCCGGCCGGAGGATTACAAGAGGGAGAACGGCGGCATCGTGATCGCCAACCCCAACGCGCCCACCGGCGCCCTCCTGCCCCTTGCCGCCATCGAGGAGATCCTGGCGGCGAACCCGGACAGCGTGGTGATCGTGGACGAGGCCTATGTGGACTTCAGCGGCGTGACGGCACTGCCCCTCCTCGACAAGTACGACAACCTGGTCATCACCCAGACCTTCTCCAAGTCCCGGTCCATGGCAGGTCTCAGAATCGGCTACGCCTTCGGAAACGCGCCCCTCATCAAGTACTTAAATGACGTCAAGTACAGCTTCAACTCCTACACCATGAGCTGGCCGGCCATCCTCCTGGGAACGGCCGAAGTGCTTGACACGGAGCACTTCGGGGACAACTGCCGCAAGGTCGTGAGGACCCGGCAGCGGACCACGGACCGCCTCAGGAGCCTGGGCTTTGAGCTGGAGGATTCCGGCGCCAACTTCGTCTTCGCCACCCATCCAAAGGCGGATGCGAAGGAAATCTTCGATTACCTGAGGGCCCGCCACATCTTCGTCCGCTGGTTCAACCAGGACAGGATCCGCAACTACCTGCGGATCTCCATCGGGACCGACGCGGACATGGAGCGGTTCTTCGAGGTACTGACTTCATTTTTAAAAGAAAAAGACCTCCTCTGAGGCGGAATACTATCAACTGAAACGGAGACCAGTCATTGATGAAATATCTCATCGCCTTTTTCGTATCCATGGTACCCCTCGTCGAGCTGAGGGGCGCCCTGCCGATCGCCCTGGCGTCGGGAATTCCGACGCTTGAGGCCTACATCATCTGTATTGTGGGCAACATGCTGCCTGTGCCTGTCATTTTCTTCTTCGCGAGGAAGGTCCTCGAGTGGGGAAAGGACAAGCCGGTGATTGGCGGCTTCTTCACCTTCTGCCTGGAAAAGGGGCACAAGGGCGGAGAGAAGCTCAAGGCCACAGCGGGACGCGGGCTCTTCGTAGCCCTTCTCCTCTTCGTGGGCATTCCCCTCCCGGGCACCGGCGCCTGGACCGGGACCCTGGCCGCCAGCATCCTGGACATGGACTTCAAGTCCAGCGTCATCGCCGTCATGCTGGGCGTCGTGCTGGCAGGCGTCATCATGGGGTCCGGAACACTGCTGCTCATGCAGGGCATCAGCTTTTTCGGCTGAAGGCCTGCGGGAAATAAAAACAAATCAGACGAGCGCACATCCCATCTCCAAACAGGAATGCGGCAGATGTGCCGAATATGACAGGCGCACCCCGGCCGGGAATGGCTGCATTTCCGGCTGTATGAGCCTGTCAGATGCCAATAAAGGAAGACGCGGAGCATGAACAAGATGATGAAAGGCTTACTGATCGCCGCAGGCGCGGCCTTTGCCCTTCCGGCAGCTGCCCTTGGCGGCGTGGGTTGGTATTTTTGCCAGAAGTTCCTGAAGAGAAATGAAGACCCTTACAAGGACGACGAGCTGGCCGACGAGAACTACACCAAGGGCTACGGCAAGGAGTACGAGATCGGGGTCCGCTGGAACGAGCGGGCGCCCTTCGAGGAGCTGACGCTGACGGCCCGGGACGGCACCAGGCTGGTCGGCGGTTTTCTCCCGGCGGAGGGAGAGGCCCGGCGGGCCGTTCTCCTGGTCCACGGCTGGCACAGTACCTGGCAGAAGGACTTCGCCGGGATCGTGCAGTATTACCACGAGCACGGCGCGGACGTGCTGTGCATCGAGCAGAGGGGCCAGCGCAGGAGCGGAGGCGAATACATCACCATGGGCATCCGCGAGTCTGAGGACGTGGCCGAATGGACCGCGTATCTGGCGGAGCGGACGAAGCCCGATATTCCCGTCTACCTGCACGGTATTTCCATGGGCGCCACCTCTGTTCTCATGGCCCAGGCCGAGAAACTCCCGGCGCGGGTCAGGGGCATCGTCGCCGACTGCGGCTTTACCAGCCCCTGGGACATCGCCCGGGCCTGCCTCAAGAACTGGTTCAACCTGCCCGCCTATCCCTTCATGCCGGCGATCCGTCTCATGACCAAACTCCTGGCCGGCTATGACATGAAGGAGAAATCCACCCTCGAGATCCTGCGGACGGCCAGGATTCCGACCCTTTTTATCAGCGGCACCAAGGACGACTTTGTTCCGCCGCATATGACGATCCATAACTATCAGGTCTGCAGCGCCCCCAAGCGTCTGTGCCTGGTGGATGACGCGAGCCACGCGTTCTCATGGTATTTTGACAACGAAAAATACATTTCGGCGCTGGAAAGTTTCTTTGCAGAGCTGGAGGAAAAGTGAGAGGAGGAGACATGTACACAGATAACAAGATCCTGATCGCCATGAACCGCAACCCCATCTACATGCTGCCCGGCATGGCCAACCGGCATGGTCTCATTTCCGGCGCCACGGGCACCGGCAAGACCATCACCCTGAAGGTCCTGGCCGAGTCTTTCTCGGACGCCGGCGTGCCCGTCTTCCTGTCCGATATCAAGGGAGACCTGAGCGGCATGAGCCTGCCCGGGGCGGACACACCCTCTGTCAATGAGCGGATCGCCCGTTTCGGTCTCGTCGAGCGGGGCTTTATGCGCCGCGCTTATCCCACCAGGTACTGGGACGTCTTCGGGGAGAAGGGACTTCCGGTCCGGGCCACCGTCTCTGAGATGGGCCCCCTGCTCCTCTCCCGGATCCTGGACCTCAATGAGACCCAGGAAGGCATCATGGACATCATTTTCCGGGTCGCGGATGACCAGAACCTCCTCCTTCTTGACCTCAAGGATCTCCGCGCCATGGTCCAGTTCGTCGGCGACAACGCGGCGGCCTACAGGACCAACTACGGCAACATTTCCGCATCCAGCATCGGCGCTATCCAGAGACGCCTCTTAAAGCTCGAGACCCAGGGGGCTGAGGCCTTCTTCGGCGAGCCCGCCCTGGACATCCGCGACTGGCTCGTTTTCGACAACGAAGGCCGCGGCATGATCAATGTCTTAAACTGCGTCAAGCTCTTCCAGCAGCCGGCCCTCTACGCCACCTTCCTGCTCTGGATGCTGTCTGAGATCTATGAGACCCTGCCTGAGGTGGGCGATCAGGACAAGCCCAAGATGGTCTTCTTCTTCGACGAGGCCCACCTGCTCTTCCACGACGCGCCCAAGGAGCTCATGACCAAGATCGAGCAGGTCGTCCGCCTGGTCCGGTCCAAGGGCGTCGGCGTCTTCTTCATCACCCAGAATCCGACGGACGTGCCGGACAAGATCCTCTCCCAGCTGGGCAACCGGGTCCTTCACGGCATGCGCGCTTACTCCGCGACAGACCTCAAGGCGGTCCGCACGGCGGCCATGACCTTCCGCCAGAACCCCATGCTGAACGCCGAGGAGGCCATCCAGCAGCTGGGCACCGGCGAAGCCCTGGTCCAGTTCCTCGACGCCAAGGGCATCCCCTCCATGGTGGAGCGGGCAGCCATCATGCCGCCGCAGAGCCTCATGGGCATGGCGCCGGACAATGTGGTGGAGAGCATCATTTACCAGGATCCCCTGTTCGGCAAGTACAGCACCGCCATCGACCGCGAGTCCGCCTACGAGCTCCTCAACAACGAGATCGACGCCTCCGAGAGCTATGCCGTGGATCCTTCTTACGGCAGCTATAACCCGGACAGCACCTACCAGGGCAGCGCGGGCGGCTACACCGGTGGCTCCTCCATGGGAAATGACTACAATTACAATTCGCCCTACAGCTACCAGTCCACCACGCCGGACCTGGATCCGGCAGGCACGGCCGGCGCCTACGGCGGATACGATTACAGCGAAGCCTACAGCCAGAGTGCCGGCTACGGTCAGGATTATTCCTACGGCCAGAGCGGCAGCTACAACGAGACGGTTGTGTCCGCCTACGCCCAGTCCAGCTACAGCCCGGCCCAGAACGCCTACACCCCCAAGGTGGACACCGCTGAGATGGAGAAAGCCCTGGCGGCGGCCGAGTCCGAAGCTCTCCGCTTCGCCCGCAACGCCTGCTACGCCGGACATCCGGAGCAGGCCCAGGCCGAGGCCCAGCGGGCCGTGAACCAGATCGCCTCCCAGTACGCCTACAACATGCAGCAGAAGCGCTACGCCGAAGAGCAGCGCATCGCCGCCATGCGTGCCGCCGGTCAGCCGGTAGCCGTGGCGCCGGGCCAGGTGAACGTGGGCCAGATGACCATGAACGCCACCCAGCTGGCCAAGATCGCTTCCAACGCGGCCAAGCAGGCCATCGCCGAGAAGAAGGAAGCCGACAAGGCGGCAGCCGCCGAGGCCAAGGCCCGGGAGGCCGCCGAGAAGCAGAAGGCCAAGGAGGCAGCTGCCAGGAAGAAGAAGGGCACCGACCTGGTGGAGAAGATGGCCACCTCCGGCCTCCGCTCCTTCAGCTCCACCGTGGGCAGCCAGCTGGCCAGAAGCCTCTTCGGAACACTCAAGAAGAAAAAATAAGATGGGTTAAAACTGGGAATCAGGGACGGGTCCTTTTCCCGCTTTTCGTAAAACGGAAGCCGGGGGAAACTGGGAATCAGGGACGGTTCCTTTTCCCCCCTTTCGTAAAACGAAAAGTGGGAAAAGGAACCGTCCCTGATTCCCAGTTTCCGCTTCACGCGATGAAACCCAGCAGACCCGCCCCTGATTCCCAGTTGAAAAAGGCCCCGCCTCAGACTATAATTTATGCATGATAACACCGCAGAAAGAGAAGGTACGTGCACAGTGGCAGAGAACAAAGTTAGACATCTTGGCGTCATCATGGACGGCAACCGGCGTTGGGCCCGGCAGCATATGTTCACCTCCGTGATGAGGGGACATGAGAAGGGAGTGGATACCTTCATGGACCTGTGCACCTGGTGCCAGGACGCGGACATTCCCTACCTGAGCGTGTATGCATTTTCAACGGAGAACTGGAACCGGTCCCGGCAGGAGGTCAGAGACCTCTTTAAGCTCATGGAGCGGTTCTTCACGGAGCAGGTCAAGGTCTGCATCGAGCGGGACATCCGGGTCATCGTGGTCGGCAATCTGGAACTCCTGTCCCCGGAGGACCGGGAGACCGTGGCCAAGGCCATGGAAATGACGGCCCATTGCCGCAACCTGACGGTCCAGGTCGCCATCAGCTACGGCGGCCGCGACGAGATCATCCGGGCCGTCAAAAAATACACGGACAAGGTGCTGCGGGGCGAGGAAGATCCCGCGCTCCTCACCGAGGCGGGCTTCGAGGCCTGCCTGGACACGGCCGGGGTGCCGGACATCGACATGGTGATCCGGACCGGCGGCAACCAGCGGCTTTCCAACTTCTTCCCATGGCAGACGGTCTATTCGGAGATCTACTTCACGGACACCCTCTGGCCCGACTTTACCAAAGAGGAACTTGGGAAGGCGCTCGCCTACTACGAGAACATTCAGATCAACAAGGGGAAATAAATGGCCAGGGAACTTCAAGATATTGATATTTTCAGGGACTTTTACAACGACTCCCTCCGGCATCTCAAGAGGCGGGCAGCCGCCTTCAACGACCGGCTTCTCAAGGAGGACCATCCGCTGCTCACCCCCTTTATGGAGGATTTCGCCGACCTCAACACGGGCGGCAAGATGCTCCGCGGCATGCTGGTGACCCTGGGCTACCGGCTGGCGGGAAATGAAGACATCCAGCGGGCCGATGCCCTTGCCCTCGCCTTCGAGCTCTTCCAGACCGGCGTCCTCATCCACGACGACGTGATCGACAACGCCAGCTTAAGGCGCGGCAAGAAGACCGCCCACCTCAGGGAGAAGGAGCGGCTCGAGGAGAGGGATATCCGGATCGATATGGAGGGCGGCTCCCCTGACAGCGTTGGCCGGTCCGCGGCCATCTGCCTCGGAGATCTGGGCCTTTATTACGCCAATCTCGAGCTGGCCGACAAGTACGGGGACGACCCCAATTTTGCCTCCCTGATCACCTACTTTGACAAGGTCATCCTGGAGACCATCCGAGGCGAGCTGCTGGACGTGGTCCTGCCCTTTGAGATGCAGGATCCGTCCATGAGCGAGACGGAGAAGGATGCCCTGCTCCTCAGGACGGTCAAGGACATCTACTATCTGAAGACCGCCCACTATACCATCATCGGCCCCCTGGGGCTGGGCCTCCGCCTGGGCGGCGCTGACAGGAAGCTCATCACCGCCATGGAGAAGTACGGCAAGGATGTGGGCATTGCCTTCCAGATCATGGACGACATCCTGGGCATCTATGCCGACGAGGCGGCCCTCGGGAAGAACGTGGGCTCCGACATCAGTGAGTGCAAGCAGACGGTGCTCTACCAGTACGTGCACACGGAGCAGAAGGACTATCTGCCGGAGCTCATGAAGTATTACGGCAAGCAGGATCTGACGGTGGCGGATATCGAGGCTGTCAGGGAAATTTTCCGCAATTCCGGCGCCCTGGAGTACGCGACGGACACCATGAACCACTACTATGCCAGGGCCAGGAAGACGGTGTCGACCCTCAGCTCCCTGCCCTACGAGGACCGGGCCATTCTGCGCGGGTTCATCGACTACTGCAGCCAGCGGACTTATTGAGAGCCCAGCAGCCAAGTCAGGGGAAGACGCTGACGAGGCTTTGCCGTATTATCTGTTTTCAGATTCAATCAGCAATACCCTGCGGGAGGAAAGTACTGCCGCAGATTTAAGGAGAAATGTATGCATTTTACAAAGATGCACGGCATCGGAAATGATTATGTTTACGTGGACTGCACCCGCGAGACGGTGGCGGACCCGGCCAGGACGGCGATTGTTGTCAGCGACCGGCATTTCGGCATCGGCTCCGACGGCCTGATCCTGATCAAGCCCTCAGACGAGGCGGATTTTGAGATGGACATGTACAACGCCGACGGCAGCCGCGGGAAAATGTGCGGCAACGGCATCCGCTGCGTGGGCAAGTACGTTTACGACCACGGCCTCACGGACAAGACTACGGTCCGCATCGCCACGGGCTCAGGCGTGAAGATCCTGGAGCTCACGGTGGAAGACGGCAAGGCGGTCCTCCTCAAGGTCGATATGGGCGCGGCCATCCTGAAGCCGGCCGACATCCCTGTCAGGCTCGAAGGCGACCGGGCGGTCGACGTTCCGGTGACCATCGGCGGCAAGGAGTGGCGGATCACCTGCGTCTCCACGGGGAACCCCCACTGCGTGACCTTCGTGCCGGAGGTGGAGGACCTGCCGCTGGAGAAGATCGGCCCGCTGTTTGAAAATGACGACATTTTCCCGGACCGGGTCAACACGGAATTCGTCAAGGTCCTGGACGACCACACCCTCCGCATGCGGGTCTGGGAGCGGGGCTCCGGCGAGACCTGGGCCTGCGGGACCGGCGCCTGCGCCACGGCGGTGGCTGCCATATTGAATGGGCTGGCCCAGAATCCGGTGACCGTAAAGTTGAACGGGGGCGACCTGCTCATCGATTGGGACCGGGAGAGTGGCCACATTTTCATGACGGGGCCGGCGACCGAGGTCTTTGAAGGGGACATCGATCTGTGACGTGAAAAACCTCCCGGAGCCGGGCGGCTTTGGGTGGGGAAATCAGACACAGATGTAAGACATAAAAAAGGCCTCTTAGGTCCGGCGGCTGTCAGGATGGACAGACGGGACATAGGAGGCTGTTCTTTTCGCCGGGAAAGGCGCGATAAGGAGGTATACTATGAAGCTTGGAGTGATCGGATGCGGGAACATGGCCAGCGCCATCATCGGCGGCCTGATTGCCAAGGGAATCCTGGCGCCGGCGGACATCACGGCCTCGGACCATTTCGAGGCGGCCAGGGAGAAGGCTGCGAAGACCTACGGCATACGGACCGTCGCGGACAACGCGGAAGCGGTCAAAGGGGCTGACATCGTCCTCTTTGCCGTGAAACCCTTTGTTTTTCCCGGGGTGGCGCCGGAAATCAAGGACCTCCTCGGGCCTGACCAGCTGATCATGTCCATCATGGCCGGCAAGTCCATCGCTGACCTGGAGGCCGCTCTGGGCGAGGGACGGAAGATCGTCCGCGTCATGCCCAACACGCCAGCCTTGGTGGGTGAGGGTATTTCCGGCTATTGCCCCAACGCCAATGTTTCTCCCGAAGAGCTGGCCCTGGCCGGCCGGATCCTCAGCGCTTTCGGCGAGGCCGAGCAGATCCCGGAGAGCCTCATGGCGGTCGTGACTTCCCTGAGCGGAAGCTCGCCGGCCTTCGTCTACATGTTCATCGAGGCCATGGCCGATGCGGCCGTGGCGGACGGCATGCCCCGGGCCCAGGCCTACCATTTCGCGGCCCAGACCGTTCTCGGCAGCGCCAAAATGGTCCTGGAGACCGGCAAGCATCCCGGCGAGCTCAAGGACATGGTGACTTCCCCGGCCGGCACTACCATTGAAGGCGTTGCCAAGCTGGAGGAGAAGGGCTTCCGGTCAGCCGTCATTGAGGCTGTCCGTGCGGCGACCTACAGGGCGAAGACCATGTGAGGAGTTTTCAGGTCTCCTCCTCCGGCAGCTGGGACATGACCGAATTGTGGTAGGCCGGATCCTCCGTCACGTCCTCCCCGAACCAGTCCGGCGCCTGAAAGGCCAGGGCTTCCTCGACGGAGGCGAACTCGATCTCGGCCAGGTAGAGGCCGGCGTGCGGCCTTGCAAAATGGTCCAGCTCGATCAGAAGCTGTTTATCTCCTGAAATCAAGGGAATATGGTAGCGGGTCTTGGTGATGATTCGGCCGTCAGCCTTGGCGAGGAGATGCAGGTAGGCCTCCTCGGTGAGGGGCAGCTCGTGCTCCTCGCGGGCGAGCATGCCGCGGCCTTTGACGGTGAGAATGTAGTCATTTCCCTTCCGGCGGACGCGGACGACCGGGTCGGTGCAGAGATAGGCCTGCTCGATCTTCTTGCTGGGATAGGCTGCCAGGTCGGCGGGCGGAGAGGGAATGAGCCATTTGCGTTCGATTTCCATGGGAG
>CAMONF010000023.1 GCA_946620335.1 uncultured Clostridia bacterium | reverse complement strand
GCCGTAGGCAGCGAAGTGCTTGACGCAGGCGGCGATGGCGTCCTTGCCGGTGGGGTCATCGGTCTGGAAGCCGCGGACCTTGGCGGCGCCGTAGACTCCGTTCAGGAGGGCGTCCTCACCGGCGCCTTCACTGACCCGGCCCCAGCGGGCGTCTTTGGCGACGTCGACCATGGGGGCGAAGGTCCACTTGATGCCGTCGGCGGCTGCCTCTTTGGCGGAGATTCTGGCGGTGCGCTCCCAGAGGGAGGGCTCCCAGGCGCAGCTCTCGCCCAGGGGAATGGGTGTGATGGTGCGGTAGCCGTGGATGACGTCACTGCCGATGATGAGCGGAATGCCGAGCCTGGACTCTTCCATGGCGATCTTCTGGATCGTGCGGACCTGGTCCGCGCCCTTGACGCCGTTGAAGGAGCCGATCCGGCCTGCCCGGATGTCGTCCTCTTTTAAGTCCTGGTGGGCGCCGGCCAGCAGCTCGTCGAACTTTTCCTTGCTGATCTTGCCGTCGAACATCATGTTGAGGAGCTCTTCGAAGCTTACGTCGAAGGCGCCGACCAGGGACGGGCCGCACTGGCGGGTCTGGCCGATCTTTTCCTCGAGGGTCATCTGGGCCAGCAGATCCTGAACTTTCTTTTCGATATCCTTCATTTTCCTTCTCCTGATTGTATGTGTGAATTTGATAGAAAATGAGTTACTCCCAGGGCGCGTGGGTTCATTTCCTGATGGCCAGGGATGTGTTGAAAAGCTGCAAGTATATACGAATATTATAGCATATCCGGAATGGAAATGAATGCCACGAAAATGACTGCTTCTGGTCGGATAGTATCCTCATGGCCCGGGTCGGTTGCTAAAAAAAGTGGAATTTAGTAATATAGGAAGGAAAATGCTACTAAATTTATTGGACTCACTTAAGCGCAAGGCCGGCAAGTATGAAAAAAGAGAAGAAGACCATGTATTCCGTCAGGCTCATGATGATCATCATCGGCCTGCTCATCCCCATGAATCTTGTGACGCTCCTTATGAGCGTCTTCGCCGTTCAGAGCCTTTTCACGCAGATGAAGGAGAACACGGAAGGGACTCTGCGCGTTTATATGAGCCAGATCGACGCCGAGCTCACCAGCGCCTCCACCAGGAGCCTTTTTATCAGCCAGGACAGCGTGGATTCTGTCTACCTGGCCAGCCGGCCTAAGGATTGGGAGAAGGACAGCGAGAAATCCCTCAGATCCGTCGTCAAGCTCTACAATGAGTACAATGACTATCTCAATGAGAACCGCTGGGTCGGGGGCATGTATTCCATTTACCCCGCCATCGACGAAATCGTGTTCGCGGACAACCTCTACAGCTATTCAAGGCATAAGGAAGAGATACATACCTACCTCGATGAGCGCATCGCCTCCAAACGGGCCGTCAATAAGTGGGAGTGCGTTCAATTTGGAAATGAAGCCAGTGTCTTTTATATGTACCCATACAAGAACGGCTATTACGGCATCTGGTACGACCTCAATAATCTGCTGGGTGTCCTTAAGATTCCGGAGAAGGATGATTATCTGGCTGTGACAGACGGGGATGGCACTGTTCTTTTCGCCACGGAGGCCATGCGGGAAGTCCTTGGGGAAAGCGAGGGCGGTCTGGATGACCTTCCCAGCGGTTATGAGAGCGTCAGCATTGCATCTGAGAGCAGCCCGATGGTGTTGGTCCGGCTTCTCTCTACCGGAAATGTCTTTCATGCACTTCCGACTGTCCTAAGGATCATGCTCCTCTTTTCCCTCCTCGGGATATTTGCCCTGCCGGTGATCCTCTACTATATGCGGAAATGGATCATCCAGCCGGTCCGCAAGCTGGACGTGGCCATGGAGGAAATCAGCCGGGGCAATATGGACTACAGAATCGCGGAGGGAAAACAGGGGTCCGAGTTTGACCGAATCAACCGGACCTTCAACCGGATGATGGAGGACGTCTCCAGGCTCAAGATCGACGTCTACGAGGAGCAGCTGGAGAAGCAGCACATCCGGCTCAAGTTCCTGAGCCAGCAGATCCAGCCGCACTTTATTTTAAATACGCTGAATATCCTTTACAGCTACGAGAAGGATGAATATCCCCTGATCCAGAAGATGATCCTCTGCCTGTCCAGGTATTTCCGCTACATTGTCAACGCCAATGAGGACGTGGTGCCTCTGCGGGCGGAGATGGACCACATTAAGAACTATTTTGAAATTCAGCAGGCCAGGTATCCGGATACCTTCTTCGCCTTCGTGGAATACGAGGAGGAAATCGGCAACTGCCTGGTGCCGCCGCTCCTCATCCAGAATTTCGCGGAAAATTCAATCAAGCACTCCATTAAAATAGGAAATCACATAGACATTGTGGTCATTGCCCAGCGCTACGGGGAGGATAAGATCCGGGTCCGGATGCTGGACACCGGCCAGGGCATCGACCAGGAGCTGGTGGACAAGATCGGCGAATTCCAACGGACGGGAGTCCGCCAGGAAGGGCTGGGGGTCGGCATCCAGAATGCCATTGAGAGGCTCAAGGTGCTCTACGGGGCAGAGACCGAATTCAGGATTTACCGGGATAAGCCCCACGGGACGAGAATTGAAATCGTGCTGCCGCTCAGGCAGGGGGATGATCCGGAAGATGAGTGAGATATGGTGTTGATTTTCGGGAAAGGAGAACAATCATGCTGCATGCGCTGCTGGTAGATGATGAGATTGTTGTCGTGAATGCCATGAACCGAAGGATCCAGTGGGACAAATACGGTGTGGACCAGGTCTTCACGGCCGGTTCCATGGAGCAGGCTCAGGAGATTTTCAAGAAGGAGCGGGTGGATTTCATGCTCTCCGACGTGGAGATGCCCCAGGGCAGCGGGCTTGAACTCTTTGAGTGGGTGAAGATGTATTATCCGGCGACGGAGTGCATTTACGTGACCTGCCACCCGGAGTATGACTATATGCGGGAGGCCATGCGGCTGGGGAGCGTGGACTATGTGCTGAAGCCCATCGACTACGAGGAGCTGGACGAAATCCTGACGAAGCTGGTGGAGAGACTGGGCCGGAAGGCGGACACGGTGGAGATACCTGAAAATATCCGGATGGACATCGCCCGGCAGGAGTCCCAGGAATCCCACAATGTCATGATCCATGAGGCGAAGAAATTCATTCTGTCCCATATTCAGGACGATATCTGTGTGAACGACATTGCGGAGGAGGTCCACCTGAACGCCCAGTACCTCATGCGGCTCTTTAAGAAGGAAATGGGCGTCTCGATCCTGGAATATATCACCGACGAGCGAATCAAGCTGGCCAAGGAGATTTTGCTGAGGACCGATTATCCGATCAACCAGGTGGCGGACTCCGTGGGGTATGCCAACTATTCTTACTTTACCAAGATATTCCGGCGGGCGGAGGGGATGAGCCCAAGGCAGTATCGGCAGTTGAGGGGGAAGAAGGAGTGAAACACAGGGGGACGGTTCGAAAAGAACCGTCCCTTCTCTTTCACCCTCTTGTCATAATCGGACTATTTCAGGTGAGGATTGTTCTATTTTAAGAACAATTCACCTGTTATTATGTGTACAACAGACAGGAAGCCGGAAATAAAAGTGGATAAAGCTTTCACGACTTCCTTGAAGCGGAGGGACGCGGTTCCATCCGCCCGGTAATGGCCCGGCAGGAGCCGGTGGCCGATAGAGTACAGGCAACATGGAGTATCAGACAGTTAAGAAGGAGGAAACAATGAAGAAAAAACTGATCAGTCTCATGCTGGCAGGTGTGATGGGTGCCGCGATGCTCGCTGGCTGCGGTGGCGGAAGCAGCGCAGCTCCCGCAGACAGCAGTGCAGCTCCCGCGGAAGGCGGCGAAGAGGCTGCCGAGGGTGGCGAAGCTGAGGCATCTGCCATCGATTTCAATGAAGATCCCTATGAGATCGCCATCACCCTGATCGGCCTCAATGAGTCCAACAATGACCTTGACAAGGTCGAGGAAGAGCTCAACAAGATCACCCTTGAGAAAATCAATGCCACCGTCGACATCCAGCCGCTCTTCATCGGCGACATGGGCACGACGACCACCATGGGCATCGCCGGCGGCGAGAAGATGGATATCGTCACTGTCGGTCTTGTTTACTCCCTGAGCAATGCCGTTTCCGATGGTGTTCTTCTTCCCCTGGATGACCTGCTCGCAGAGAGAGGCGCCGATGCTGTGAAGGTGACAGAGAGAGTTGCCCCTGCTCAGAAGATCGAAGGCGTCACCTACGCGCTGAGCGGATATCCCTATGCTGCCATGAGCGGCGGATTTGTCTATAACAAGACTCTGGCCGACGAGTGGAACATCGACATGCACGACATGATGACCTGGGAAGAGCTCACCAAGGCTGCCGAGATCTGCAAAGAGCATGGTATGTATTTCACAAAGTACGGCAACTCCAGCCAGCTCAACCTCAAGTTCGAGTCCGGCTTCGACGTCTTCGGTGCTTCCGGCGACTTCGGCGTTCTGATGGATCCGGCCAACAGCTCCACCATCGAGAACGTTTATGCCACCGACAAGTTCTATGAGTACTGCGTCCGCAACAAGGAATGGTTCGACAAGGGATACCTTCCCGCCGATCAGATGACCGACACCACCGCTGTCCAGCAGATGTTTGCCAACCAGCAGCTTTTCTGCACATCCACAGCCTACACACCGGATCAGATCGCTGCCTGGGTCAGCAATGACTTTGAAGTCGGTATGGTCATGATGGCAGATCCGATCCTGTCCACCGGCGGCGCCGTTGAGATGATGCTCGGCATCGCCTCCAGCTCCGAGAGACCTGACAAGTGCATGGACCTTCTGAACCTGATCTACGCCGACAAGGATGTCGCCAACCTTCTGAACTTCGGTGTCGAGGGCCTGGATTATGTCAAGGTCGAGGGCACTGAGAACGTCATCACCACTGAAGGCACTACCAACGCCGACCACAGCGGTTACTACACTTCATTCTCCCACTTCGGCGATCCGACCACCAGACACATCGTTGCTCCGCTCACGGACTCCTATCCGGAAGACGTCAAGAAGTTCAATGACGAGTGCGCTGTCTCCAAGGCTTTCGGTTACTCCTTCAAGTCCGACATGTACTCCACCGAAGCTGCCGCCGTCTCCGCAGTCCTTGCTGAGAAGCTGCCCATGCTGAACGCCGGACAGGTCTCCGACGTCAGGGCCGCTGTCGACGATCTGGTCGCCTCCCTTGAGCAGGCCGGCATCAACGACATCATCGCCGGCAATCAGGAGCAGCTGGACGCTTACCTGGCCGGCTGATCGGTGAGAAGTCATCCTGCCGCGGGAGAATCCGCGACTGACATGAGAGGCATGTGGAGGCTTATCCGGCCGGGTGACCGGCGGTAAGCAATCCGCCTGCGGAAGGATGCTTGACTGACAATTTGATAAACTCAGATAAATGAGGACCGGCCTGTCTGACGCCCCGGCCGAGGACAGCGGTCCTCATTTTACTAAAAAGGGGGATTATTGTGGCAACGAAAAAAAAGGACCCGGCTCCCGCGGGTAACAAAAAGTCCTTCGGCACGCTCTTTTTGCACTGGCTTCCCTTCTATCTCATGGGAGCTCCGGGACTGATTTACATTTTCATAAATAACTACATGCCGCTGGCCGGCCTGCAGATTGCCTTCAAGAACTTCAACTTCGCGAAGGGCATGTGGAAGAGCCCTTGGATCGGCTTCAAGAACTTTGAATTCCTGTTCAAATCCAAGGACGCCTTCATCATCATCCGCAACACCATTCTCTACAACGTCGCCTGGATCATCATCGGTATGGTCGTCGGCGTCGGCGCGGCCATCCTGCTCAATGAGGTCACCAACAAGATCGCCAAGAAGTTCTACCAGACAGCGATCCTGCTGCCCTACCTCATGTCCATGGTCGTTATCGCTTACCTGGTTTACGCTTACCTGTCTCCGTCCACGGGTCTCATCACGAAGGCCATTGAGCATGTGACCGGAAATACGATCCAGTTCTACCAGGAGCCCAAGTTCTGGCCCTTCATTCTGACCTTTGTCAACCAGTGGCGCGGCATCGGCTTCGGCATGATCCTCTACCTGTCCAGCCTTCTGGGCATCGATCCCACCTTCTATGAGGCGGCATCCCTGGACGGCGCCACCAAGTGGCAGCAGATCCGGCTCATCACGATTCCGCTCCTCAAGCCCACGATCCTGATGCTCCTGATCCTGAACCTCGGTCAGATCTTCCGTTCCGACTTCGGTCTCTTCTACCAGGTCCCCATGATGCAGGCGCCGCTCTTCCCGGTGACCCAGACCATCGACACCTATGTGTACCGGGCCCTGATGCAGCTCAATAACGTCGGCATGTCCGCGGCGGCTTCCTTTGTCCAGTCTATCGTTGGTTTCATTTTCATCGTGACAGCCAACAAGATCGTGACGAAGCTGGACGAGAACAGCGCTCTGTTCTGAGAAAGGGGGAAAGATCATGAAATCAAAATCCCAGAAAAAATGGCAGCTGGCTGCCAATGTGATCCTGACGATCAACTCCCTGCTGGCTATCCTGCCCTTCATTCTGCTAATCATCGCTTCCTTCACTGACGAGCAGGTGGCCATGACGGACGGCTTCTCCTATCTCCCGAGGAAGTTCTCGACGGCGGCCTTCGGCTACATCATCCAGCAGTGGGCCATGATCGGGCGTGCTTACCTGATGACCATCGTCGTTACGGTCATCGGCACCTCGCTCTCCGTCATTTTCACGGCTATGCTGGCCTACATGCTCTCCCAGAAGAAGCTGCCGGGCCGCAAGATCTTCAACTTCTTTATCGTTTTCACCATGCTCTTCAACGGCGGCGTTGTCCCGACCTACGTCATGTACGTCAAGACCTTCCACCTGAAGAACACCGTGTGGGGCCTCATTATCCCCAACCTCCTGCTGAGCGGCTTCATGATCATGCTGGTCAGGAACTACTTCGAGAACTCCATTCCCGGCGAGCTCTACGAGGCGGCCCGCATCGACGGTGCGGACGAGTTCTACAACTTCTTCCACATCGCCCTTCCGCTCTCTGTGCCGATCCTGGCGACCAGCGGCATGATGACCGGTCTCTCCTACTGGAACGACTGGACCAACGGCCTCTACTATCTGGACAACAAGGGCAAGCACCTCTACACGATCCAGAACATCCTGAATAACATAAATGAAAACATTCAGTTCCTGGCCTCCAACGCCACTGGCGGCATCAACATCGGTGACCTGCCGACGACGACGGTCAGAATGGCGATTGCCTTCGTGGGCATTCTGCCGGTGCTGATTATCTATCCCTTCTTCCAGAAGTACTTCGCGAAAGGTCTCGCGATGGGCGCTGTCAAGGGATGAAAAACTGGGAATCAGGGACGGTTCCTTTTCCCACTTTTTGCAGAGCAAAAAGTGGGAAAAAGAACCGTCCCTGATTCCCAGTTTTTCACCCCTTTACAAGTCTGTGGGTTCGTGCTAAAGTATAGGGGTGCCGGAAATGAAGGCACATTTTGAAGGTATGTCCGCGTAGCTCAGCAGGATAGAGCGACCGCCTCCTAAGAATGAGGTAATCATTCGACGGAAAGAGATTTTTAAATCTGGTCGGCAGTTCGGAATGACTGAGATGCGGTACATATTGAAAGCTTTCTTCCATCGAAGGTGGGTTGTGCATTTTCTGATGACCGCACCGGATTAGCGAAATTCGTTAGAAAGATTGGACGGAATGCTTTGAGGGCCCCGATCCTCCAAGGTCAAAAAACCTTGAAAATACGGGAAATTTTGAGAAGTCCGCGTAGCTCAGCAGGATAGAGCGACCGCCTCCTAAGCGGTAGGTCGGAGGTTCGAATCCTCTCGTGGACGCTTTCCCCATTAGCGGAAGTTGAG
>CAMONF010000022.1 GCA_946620335.1 uncultured Clostridia bacterium | reverse complement strand
GAGAAAGTCGTAGAGTATGATACCCGCTATATCGACAACTGGTCGATCTGGCTCGATATACGCATCCTGCTGAAGACGGTGCAGGTCGTCATCACCGGCAGGGGAGCGGAGTAAGGAGGAATTGAAAATGAGCAGTATTGGTGTACTTGGCGCCGGCACATGGGGAATGGCGCTGGCCAGGATGCTTTCAAACAGCGGACATGACGTCACGGTCTGGTCCGCCCTGCCCAGGGAAGTGGACGAGTACTCCGCCACGAGGCGGCATCCCAATCTTCCGGGTATGGTCATTCCGGACGCTATCGTCTTCACCAAGTCCATCGAGGAGGTATGCCGGGACAAGGAGATCGTGCTCTTCGCTGTTCCTTCCGTTTTTGTGCGTTCTACTGCCAAGGCGGCAGCCCCTTATATTCCCGATGGACAGATCATTGTGGATGTTGCCAAGGGCATCGAGGCCAGCACCCTCTACACCTTGAGCGAAGTCATCCGGGATGAGCTGGTCAAATTCGGCGGTCATGACCATGTCCGCATGGTGGCCCTGTCCGGTCCCACCCACGCAGAGGAGGTGGCCAAGGACCTGCCCACCACCATCGTCTCTGCAAGCCAGGACCTGTCCATCGCGGAGAAGGTCCAGAAGATTTTCATGAATACCTGCATGCGCGTCTACACCAATGTGGACGTGAAGGGTATTGAGCTCTGCGGCGCCATGAAGAACATCATTGCCCTGGCCTCCGGCATTTCAGCGGGGCTTGGCTACGGCGACAACACGAGGGCGGCCCTCATTACCCGCGGCATGGCGGAGATTACCCGCCTGGGAGTCAGAATGGGCTGCATGGAGCAGACCTTCGCCGGCCTGGCAGGTATCGGTGACCTGATTGTCACGGCTACCAGCATGCACAGCCGCAACAACCGGGCCGGTATGCTGATTGGCCAGGGGATGACTCCGGCCGAGGCGACAGAGAAGGTCGGCATGGTCGTGGAAGGTATCAACGCCCTGCCTGCTGCCATGAGACTTGGCAAGGTCTATCATGTGGAACTGCCGCTGTGCGAGGCGGTCAACAAGATCGTGAACGAGGGGGCTGATCCCGCAAAGATCGTCCTTGAGCTCATGACCCGGGACAGGAAGACCGAGCTGCCCAAGTCGGCCCTGGACCTTACTTTTGAGAATTCAATTATCCGTAACCGGAGAGGTGAAGAAATGAGACGCGTTATCACATATGGAACATTTGACCTGCTGCACTACGGCCACATCAATCTGCTGAAGAGAGCTAAGGCCCTGGGCGACTATCTGGTCGTAGCTCTGTCCACCGATGAGTTCAACTGGGTAGAGAAGCAGAAGAAGTGCTACTTCAGCTACGAGCAGCGCAAGGCCCTTCTGGAAGCCATCCGCTATGTGGATATGGTCATTCCGGAGACCAGCTGGGAGCAGAAGAAGACAGATGTTCATGAGTACCATATCGACACCTTCGTCATCGGAGACGACTGGGAAGGCAAATTCGATTTCCTGAAGGAAGAGGGGTGCGAGGTGGTCTACCTGCCCAGGACCCCAGATATCTCCACGACCCAGATCAAGAACGACCTGGAGCACAAATAAGAGACTCGCGGGATGACGGAAGAGACCAGGACATATTTGAAATCGGATGTACAGACCCACATCTGGGAGATCATGCAGGTCGTGAAAAAATGCCTGGATGATCTGGGTGTGGAATACTATATGCTGGGCGGGACTCTGCTGGGGGCTGTGCGGCACAAGGGCTTCATTCCCTGGGACGACGATATCGACATCGGTATTCCCCGGGAGGCCTACCACCGCTTCCTGGCGGAGGTGACGGAGTACCTGCCGCCCTACATGGAGGTCCACACGTGGCGGACCACGCCTTCGCACCACTATTATTTCGCGAGGATCGTGGATACCCGCTACCAGATCCTGCGCTCAGGCAGCGAGGAGGAGCGGACGGAGGACCTTTGGATTGATATCTTCCCTCTGGACGGCATGCCCAGGGGGTGGATTTCTCGTCATATCCACATGTTGAGGCTTCTCTATAACCGGACCATGTATCACCTGGCCACCTTCGACAAGGTCAACCTCAAGCGGCCGGGCAGGCCCCTGCCGCAGCGGATCGTCATCGCCTTCGTGCAGCTGACGGGCTTTGGACGGGGCGGAGACCCGGGCCGGTACCTGGAGAGGATCGACAGGCTTCTCAAAAAATATCCCTATGCCGGCTCTGACTGGGTGATCAATTTTATGGGACAGTACATGTTCCGGGAGATGTTCCCCAAAAGCTGGTACGGCGAGGGCAGGCGCTATCCCTTCGAGGACAGCGAGCTCATGGGACCGGTAAAAAGCGACGCGGGGTTGACACAGATGTACGGTGACTATATGTCACCTCCCGCTGAGAAGGACAGGAATGCCCACGCGGCATCCCTGCTTACACGCGGGTAAGAATGCCGGAGGAATGGCAGATAAAAGGACAGAACAGTGATCATGATGGGGGCACTGACAACATGCAAAATCCGCCCGGCGAACCTGGGTGAGGCAGTCACACAGATGCTGAATTGGCTCGATCTGTATGCGACAGACCGGGCTTTGGTCATCTTGGCCCTCATATGCCTGGTTCTTCTGGCCTTCCTCAGCCGGGACGACAGAAGGAGACTCTTCTGGCCGCTGGTAATCGGAGCGGCTCTCATTGTGAACCCGATCCTTTACTTCTATGTGTACAGCCATACCATATATTGGCGGCTCTTCTGGCTGCTGCCGGACGCCGTTCTGATTGCGCTGGCCTCTGTGCGGATCCTGGAACGGATCCCCCTGCGGCTGGTGAGAATTCCCGTTTTTCTGATCCTGTGCGCTCTGATCATGTTCGTAGGGCACTTTACCTATGGGGACAGCTCTTTCCGGCGCAACGGCAATCCGGAGGGCGTCTCGGAGGCGACACGTGCGGTGGCGGACTACCTGCTTTCCCAGGAGGAGTCACCACTCTGTCTGGTGGAGAATTCCTTATATATGGATATCCGCCAGTACGACGGCAACATCCGGCTGGTCTATGGCCGTAACGCGGTGGGATACATCACAGGAGCCGGCAAGCGGGTCCGGCGGATCGCCAGGGCCATGAATGAGAAGGAGACCTCTTACCGGCAGGTATTAAGGCTCGCCATCTCCCGGAAGGCCGGTTATATCGTGGTGGACAAGACGGATCCGATCCCGAAGAATCTTCGGGACAAGTATAAGTATGAGAAGGTCCGGACGATTTATGATTACATCATTTATCACCGGGACTTTGAAGAGTGAGAGAGTGTGGAACGAAGGGGCCGGAACTGGAATCAGGGACGGTTCCTTTTCCGGTTTTACTGGAAAAGGAACCGTCCCTGATTCCAGTTCCGGCCCTGATTTCAACTCTCAATGAAAGTCCGGCCCGAGATTACCTTCCTTGTAATGCCGCCGGCAGAGAGCGATGTATTTGTCGTTGGCCCCGAGAACGATCTGGGCGCCGGTCCGGATGACCTGGCCGTGCTCGTCGAACCGGGTGTTGCAGGAGGCGCCTTCGCCGCACCAGCAGACGGTTTTTATTTCCTCGATGACGTCTGCCCAGGCGAGGAGCCAGATGGAGCCCTCGAAGGGTTCGCGGCGGAAGTCGGTCCGAAGTCCGTAGCAGATGACGGGGATGTCCAGGTCGTCGACGATGTGGACAAAGAGCTCGATGTCGGACTTTTTGCAGAACTGGGCCTCGTCCACGATGATGCAGTCGTAGGCGGAGATCTCCTCATCGTTCATGGCTGTCAGGTCCTCGACATAGTGGCAGCTCTTCGAGAGCCCGATGCGGCTGACAATCACGCCCTCACCGTCCCGATTGTCGATCCTGGGCTTGCACAGATAGGCACGCTTGCCGCGTTCGTAGTAGTTGTAGTCGACCATGAGCGCGTTGGCAGTCTTGGAACTGCCCATGGCGCCATGGCGGAAATATAACTTTGCCATTGTTCCCTCCGGGATTTAATGTATGCACCCTGTGGGTGCCTTTTTGAAAATGAAAACAGATCCTGCCCTGCCATCGGGCCGATCGTCGGAAGCGGTCACGCCGCCTGCGCTTGGTCACAGGCCTGCTGCGGAGTGCCTTTTGGGCGCAAAACGTAGCAGTCCTGGCACCAGTGCTCGTCCCCGGTCTACTGCGGAGTGCCTTTTTGGCTTGACTCGCAGCGGTCCGTCGCCTGCGCTTGGTCCAAGGGCGGCCTCTTCCGGCTAATCATAGCACATCTCGCCTGCCGGATAAAGAAGTCCCTCCGATTTTGCCTGCAAATATCTTCCGCTTAGATTGAAATGAGGGGCCCGGAATGATAAAATCTTTGTAGTTGCAAGGCACTTTCGGCGGGATAAGCGAGGCCTTTCCTGTCGCCAGCTGCGGAGATTTTGCCCCGAACTGCTGAGAAAATGATGCGGATTTGGCCGGTAAGCAGGCTTACCACCCTGGGTCCTGTCATTTTTGGAAGTGCAGAGTGCAGGGTGAAGCGTGAACACGATTATGATCCGGTTTTGGCCCGATTGTCGGACAAAAGGGCGATTGGCGAGGCCGATCCCGGGGATTCAGGAGGTAGTATGATCGATCTTACCATCAACGAAGCAGGCTTAAGGCACAATATCGAGACGGCCAGGGAGAAAAATATCATCATCCCGACCATCAAACAGATGAAGGACCCGACCCTCATCCCCGAAGCCATCAAGGCGAAGCTCAGGAACGTGGGCCTCTGGGACGTCAATCCCCTGAACCTCTTCCGCATCACCTGGAAGAATGAGCCGGTGGAGAAGGGCGGTCTTTTCGGCAGCCCCAACTACATCGTCCTGCCCTCAGAGCTCACGGGCGTCAAGGCCAAGATCGTCATGCTCTGCGGCAAATATTTCCCCACCGGCTGCCACAAGGTCGGCGCCTCCTTCGGCTGCCTGGCCCCGGCCCTGGTCACCGGCCAGTTCGACTCCACCTACCACAAGGCCGTCTGGCCCTCCACCGGCAACTACTGCCGCGGCGGCGCCTTCAACTCCAAGCTCCTTGGCTGCTATTCCATCGCCATCCTGCCTGAGGGCATGTCCCGCGAGCGCTTCGACTGGCTGAAGACCATCGCCAGCGAGATCATCGCCACCCCCGGCACCGAGTCCAACGTCAAGGAAATCTTCGACAAGACCCATGAGCTCTCCGTCATGCCCGAGTGCTGGATCCTGAACCAGTTCGAGCAGATGGGCAACTACATGTGGCATTATTCCGTCACCGGTAACGCCCTGGCCGAGGCCTTCGAGGAAATGAAGGCACCCGGCGACCGCCTCGCCGGCGCCGCTTTTACCTCCGGTTCCGCCGGCACCATGGCCTCCGGCGACCGCCTCAAGGAGCTCTATCCCGGCGCCAAGCTGGCCGTGGGTGAAGCCCTCCAGTGCCCGACCCTCCTGAACAACGGCTTCGGCTCCCACAGGATCGAGGGCATCGGCGACAAGCACGTGCCGTGGATCCACAATGTCAAGAACACCGACATGGTCATCGACATCGACGACGAGGATTCCCAGAAGGTCCTACGGCTCTTCAACGAGCCGGTCGGCCGCGAGTACCTAAAGTCCGTGGGCGTCGCTCCCGAGATCGTGGACAAGCTGGGGCTCTTCGGCATTTCCGGCATCGCCAATATGCTCTGCGCCATCAAGATGGCCAAGTATTACGAGCTGACAGAGCACGATGTTCTCGTTTCCGTCATGACGGACTCCGCAGATATGTACGGCAGCCGTGTGAAGGAGCTTCAGGAGGAGGACGGTGAGTACACGACCCTCATGGCCGCTGTGGATTTCGCCTCCCACATCCTGGGCGAGAAGACCGACAACATGCTCGAGCTGACCTACCTGGACAGAAAGCGTGTTCACAACCTCAAGTACTACACCTGGGTCGAGCAGCAGGGCAAGACCTCCGAGGAGCTGAACGCCCTCTGGTACGACACCGAGAACACCTGGGACGCCGTGAAGCGCGAGGCCGACAAGGTCGACGAGCTGATCGAGGCCTTCAACGAGGAGACGGGGCTGCTGAAGAACCTGTAAATCGGGCCGGGTCTTATTTTCAATCAGCGTGAGCTGGCTGAACCGGAAATCAATCATTTGGATACGGCTGCCGGTCTGATTGGCCGGGGCTTACATCAGACCAGGGAGAGTCGGCTGATATGGCTGCCGGATCGACCTTGTCTTAAGGAAAACAAAAACAGGCTGCGCTCTGCGTCTCGCGGGGCGCGGCTTTTTGGAAGGGAGAGTATCTATGAAGAACGTGATCGGCGCGAGATGTACCGTCTGCGGGAACCTCATCGAAGCCACCCCGAACATAACCGTCTGCCCGCGCTGCGGCGGCATTATGGATATTGAGTACGACTACGACTATATCCGCGCGAAGCTGACGCCCTATGACCTCATGGACTGTGACGACTTCTCCATGTGGCGTTACAAGGCCTTCCTTCCCGTGGAAGGGAAGAGCACGCTGCCCAAGCTCAGGGTGGGCTGGTCGCCCTTCTACAAGGCCGGCCGCCTGGGCGAGGTCCTGGGGCTCAAGAACCTCTATATCAAAGATGACGGCATCAATCCCACCTCCTCCCTCAAGGACCGGGCCTCCGCCATGGCGGTGGTCAAGGCCGAGGAGGCCGGCAAGTCCATCATCGCCTGCTCCTCCACGGGAAATGCAGCCAGCTCCCTGGCCGGCAACGCCGCGGCAGCGGGCCTAAAGACCTACATTTTTGTCCCGGAGAGGGCGCCGAAGGGCAAGGTGGCGCAGCTCATGATGTTCGGGGCGACGGTCATTTCCGTCCAGGGCTCCTATGAGGACACCTTCCGCCTGTCCGCCGAGGCCATCGACCGGTGGGGCTGGTACAACCGGAACGCGGCCATCAATCCCTACCTCATGGAGGGCAAGAAGACCGTGGCGCTGGAGATCGCGGAGCAGCTCCATTTCCAGATGCCGGACTATGTGGCCATCTCCGTGGGTGACGGCTGCACCATCGCCGGCGTCTGGAAGGGCTTCAAGGACCTCTACGCCGCCGGCTTTATCAACAAGCTGCCGCGCCTCATCGCGGTCCAGGCCTCCGGCTGCTGCCCGATCAACACGGCAGCCGCGGCCCATACCACTGAGTGGACACCGCAGCCCGAGAATACGCTGGCCGACTCCATCGCGGTGGGCGTGCCCAGGAATCCGCTGAAGGCCATCCGGGCCATAGAAGAGTCCAACGGAATTCCGGTCAATGTCTCCGACGAGGAAATCCTGGCAGCCATGCGGCTCCTGGGCAGGACCTCCGGCGTCTTCGCCGAGCCCGCCGGCGCCACGGGAACTGCAGGGGTGAAGAAGGCTGTGGAGATGGGCCTCATCGACAAGGACGCCTCCGTCGTCACCGTCGTGACTGGCAACGGCCTCAAGGACGTGAATAACGCTATCAAGGCGGCTGGGGAGCCTATCTCTATTCCAGGGGAGATGGACAGGCTTTTGGAGGCTTTTGAGAAGAAGGGGGATCCGCACCGGTGAAAATGGGAATCAGGGACGGTTCCTTTTCCCACTTTTCGTAAAACGAAAAGTGGGAAAAGGAACCGTCCCTGATTCCCATTTTCTCCCATCCTTCAAAACGAAAAGTGGGAAAAGGAACCGTCCCTGATTCCCATTTTGCACGAAAAAACGTGGATATTTCCTTGTTTATTGGAGTAAAGTGTTAAATCTTCTTTTCCTCCTCTCTTTGGGCGTGACAAGCGGGAATTTCGATATTATAATGTCAACTTGTGAACGTTCAGGCCGCTTTTTTGGTGTTTTCCGGGGGAAATAACCCCAGGACCCGCCTCAAAAAGCCCGGTTTCGGGCTTGCTTTGAGAATAATACGGCAGGCCTGCGTGTTTTCATTGAGTTCATTTCCCATAGGAGGCATGATTATGATCGAAGGCAGAATTTACAATTTTTCCGCAGGCCCGTCCATCCTGCCGGAGCCGGTTCTCTTGAAGGCTCAGGCTGAGCTCTTGAACTGCGAGGGCAGCGGCATGAGCGTGCTTGAGATGAGCCACCGGTCCAAGGTGTTCGACAACATCATCAACGCGGCCGAGGCCAACATGCGGAAAATCATGAATATTCCGGACAACTACAAGGTCCTCTTCCTCCAGGGCGGCGCCAGCGGCGTTTTCGCTTCTCTGCCCATGAACCTGGGCAACAAGACCGGAGCGGCCGACTATATCGTCAGCGGCAACTTCTCCGGCGAGGCCTTCAAGGAGGGCAAAAAGTACCTGAAGGATGCCCGTGAGGCGGCCTCCACGAAGAGCGAGAATTTTGCCCGCATTCCCAAGCAGGACGAGCTGGTCTTAAATCCCAATGCCGACTATGTCCATGTCTGCTGGAATAACACTATTTTCGGTACTGTATACAACTATATTCCGGAGACCGGCAATGTGCCGCTGGTGGCTGACATGTCCTCCAGCATCCTCTCTGAGCCGGTGGACGTCTCCCGCTTCGGCATGATCTACGCCGGCGTCCAGAAGAACCTGGCTCCGGCCGGTATGGCTATTGTCATCGTCCGTGAGGACCTGATCGGCAACTGCATGCCCATCACCCCGAAGATCTGGGATTACGCCCTGAACGCCCAGAAGAACTCCATGATCAACACGCCGCCCTGCTTCCCCATCTATTTCGTGAAGCTGGTCACGGACTATCTCATGGAGCAGGGCGGCCTCACGGAAATGAAGCGCCGTAACATCGAGAAGGCCTCCCTCCTCTACGACTATCTGGATTCTCAGGATTTCTACAAGGCCGCCGCGGCCAAGGAGGACCGTTCCCTCATGAACGTGACCTTCCGCACAGGCGACGATGCCCTGGACGCCGAGTTCGTCAAGGGCCAGGCTGCCGCGGGCTTCTCCAACCTGAAGGGCCACCGCCTGGTCGGCGGCATGAGAGCCTCCATCTACAACGCTATGCCGAAGGAAGGCGTGGAGGCGCTGGTGGAGTATATGAAAGATTTCGCTGCTAAGCACTGCGCTG
>CAMONF010000021.1 GCA_946620335.1 uncultured Clostridia bacterium | reverse complement strand
AGGGCTTGTCCGCCAGAGCCTCCGCCGCCAGGGCGATGGTGTCGCCGTCAGGGCCGAAGAGTTGCATGGAGACGGGGTGTTCATTTTCAGCGATGTTCACAAACTCGTAGGTCTTTTTATTGCCATATTTCACAGCGTTGGCGCTGACCATCTCCATGGAGACCAGGCCGGCCCCCATCTCCGCGCAGAGAACGCGAAAGGCCCGGTCCGTCACGCCCGCCATGGGCCCCAGCACAAAGGGATTGGAAATGACAACCTCCCCGATCCGCCGCTCACTCCCCATCCTTCGGAACCTCCAGCCCCGCCTCGCCGGGAGCCTCGCCCAGGATCATGATCCGGTAGAAGAGCTCCAGCTTCTCCATGAGGTCGGCCTTCTCCTGCTGCAGGGCCTTGATCTTGAGCTCGGACCCGATCTCGTCGAACCGCTGGTCGCCCTCCATGCTCCTCACGACGAACCGCGGCTCCTTGTCCTCGCCGAACTCCACCGTGAGCACGCCTCCCACGTCCTCCGTGTAGGTGACGCACATGATCTGGAGCTCCTGCTTGACGCTCTCCGGCAGCTTGTCGAAGGCGGGGTTAAAGTAATATTTCTGCTGATACCAGCTGGACCCGCAGAGAGTCACGGGTTCGAATTTTTTGCTCATATAGTCTCCTTTCAGCGGACTCCTTTGGGAATCAGGGACGAACTGGGAATCAGGGACGGTTCCTTTTCCCACTTTTCATTTTTGAAAAGTGGGAAAAGGAACCGTCCCTGATTCCCAGTTTCCCCTTTCCGCAAAATGAAAATGGGAAGGAAATCGTCACTTCATAATACCCTACTTCCCCCAACATTTCCAGTCTCTTTTCTCCCACCCCAAAGAGCCAGAAACCGGTTGTATTCCTTGTCTATATCCTATAATATAGAAGGCGAACGGGTTTTATTTTTGTCGAACTTCACAAAACGGAGGTAGCACCATGAAACTCAAGACCGGCCAGACCATCCGCATCGGCTTCGCCTTCCTCTCCATCTGCGCCTTCTGGCAGCTCTACAACAGCGTCGTGCCGCTGATCCTCACCAACACCTTCCACATGAACGAGACCATCTCGGGCTTCATCATGGCCATGGACAACATCCTAGCCCTCTTCCTCCTGCCCCTCTTCGGGTCGATCTCGGACAGGTGCACCTCGCCCATGGGCCGGCGCAAGCCATTTATCCTCTTCGGCACCATCGGCGCCGTCGTCCTCATGCTCCTCCTGCCCCTCATCGACAACATGTACGCCGCGAGCCCCAAGCCGGCCTACACCGGCCTCTTCATCGGCCTCCTGGGCCTCATCCTGATCACCATGGGCACCTACCGCTCGCCGGCGGTCGCCCTCATGCCTGACGTCACGCCCAAGCCCCTCCGGAGCAAGGCCAACGCCATCATCAACCTCATGGGCGCCCTCGGCGGCATCCTCTACCTGATCATCGCCTCGGTCCTCTACTCCGAAAAGCGCACGGCGGGCATGGACCACGTGAACTACTTCCTGCTCTTCGCCGTGGTCGCCTTTATCATGGTCATTTCCCTCATCATCGTCATGGTCACCATCGACGAGCCGCGCCTTTTCCAGGAAATGAAAGCCTACGAGGCCGCCCACCCCGAGGAGAACCTGGCCGTAGAGGACACCTCCGGCCACGAGGAGCTCCCGGCCCCGGTCAAGCGGTCCCTCATTTTCATCCTCTTCTCCATCGCCTTCTGGTTCATCGCCTACAACGGCGTGGAGACCTGGTTCACCACCTACGCCTCCCGCATGTGGAACATGAGCCTCGGCAGCGCCTCCCTCTGCCTCACCATCGCCACCGGCGGCGCCATCCTGACCTACATCCCCTCTGGCGCCCTGGCGGGGAAGATCGGCCGTAAGAAGACCATCCTCACCGGCGTCGTCATGATGAGCATCGCCTTCTTCCTGGGCTTCCTCTACACCCTCATCTCCGACCATTTCTCGCCCCTCCTCTACGTCCTCTTCGTGGTCATCGGCATGGGCTGGGCATTCATCAACGTCAACTCCCTCCCCATGGTGGTGGAAATGTGCAAGGGCAGCGACATCGGCAAGTTCACCGGCACCTACTACACCTTCTCCATGTCCGCCCAGATCATCACCCCTATCGTGGCCGGCTGGCTCATGAACCATATCGGCTATCAGACCCTCTTCCCCTACTCCTGCTTCTTCATGATCGTGGCCTTCATCACCATGCAGTTCGTAAAGCACGGCGATTCCAAGGAGCCCGGCAAGAAGGGCCTGGAGGCATTTGACATCGACGACTGACCCCGCGGAGGCCCATCCATGGAAATTCAGACACTCTCCCTCATCTCCGGTGCCCGCCGGGCCCGCGGCCTGACCGTCATCATCGACGTCTTCCGCGCCTTCACGCTGGAGTGCTACATGGCCGCGGGCGGTGCGGCCGCCATCCACCCGGTCGGCGCGGTGGAGGAGGCTTTCGCCCTCCGCAGTGCCCACCCGGACTGGCTCCTGGCCGGCGAGCGGGGCGGCGCCAAAGTGCCGGGGTTCGACTACGGCAATTCGCCCTGGGAAATCCACAGGGTGGACCTCACTGGGCGTACAGTTCTCCACACGACCAGCGCAGGGACCCAGGGAATCGTGAACGCGGGGGCGGAGACCGGCGGCGTGACGGAGATCATCACCGGAAGCCTGGTCAACGCGGATGCTGTCATTTCCTATATCAAGGAGCAGGATCCCGCCGTCGTGAGCCTTGTCTGCATGGGAAATGCAGGCACGCGCTACGCCGAGGAGGATGCGCTCTGCGCAGACTACATCCGGGCCTCCCTGCTGGGCGAGGCGATGGATATCCGGGCCAGGGCGGATGCCCTCCGGTACACGGCCGGGGCCAAATTCTTCGACCCGGATAACGCGATCTTCCCGGAAGGAGATTTCGGGCTCTGCGTGGACGTCGGGCGGTTCGATTTCGTGCTGCGGATCGAGACAGGGGCGGACGGGCTTTTCACCTCCGTGCCGGTACAGGTCGGGAAAAAAGATTCTTGAAAAGATGGCCATGCCTGCTTTCGGGCAGGCCGGGTAAGCAAGAAAAAACGGCTCTCTGTGATGAACAGAGGGCCGTTTTCTTATTGGCTTACTGCGGACCTGTGGCTTTGCCTGCACAGGTATTATGGCCGGCAAAGGCCGAACCACGTCGGCCTTGCCTGGCTGCATTTTTCTCACATGAGGTGGGTATCCCAACGCCCGCAGAAGGCGTCCACCGGGCTCTTGCCCTTGAAGGGGCTTCTGCCCATGAGCTTGTCCATGAGGCACTCCAGCACCGCGTCGTTGGAGTTGTAGCAGTTGATGAAGGTCCTGATCCTGGGGACGTCCAGGAGGTGGTAGGGATTTTCCACGGAAATGAAGATCGTGGGCACCTGCGAGAGGAACTGCGGGCAGTTGACGCCCATGGGCTGGGCCCACTCGATCCTGACCACGGTCTGGTTGGACTTGGTCACCAGGTTGCCGATGTAGATGATGTAGTCATACTTGCCCACAATGGACGTCGTCGGCTGGAGTCTCCCCTCCTCGCCCTTGCCCGGGTCGAAGACGTCGATGACCATCCCCTCGGCCTCGAGCCGGTTTTTGATATCCGCGCAGACGCCCACCTTGGCGGAATACTGGAAGCCCGCCTCGGCCTCGATGGGGATGAAGAGCACCCGCTTGCCGCTCTGAAGGGGCAGCACGCCCTTCTCCTCCTTGACCAGGGTGATGGCCTGGTCGGCGCATTCCTTGGCCCAGGCGTGGTATTCGGGCCTTCCGATGGCCGCCAGGGCCTCCTCCACCTTCTTGGGCTCCTTCTTCGTGTGTAGCCCCAGGGCTGCCTTGACGCCGAGGATCCGCATCACAGCCTCATCCAGCCTCTCCGGGGAAATGATACCATTCCGATACCCTTCCACCATGAAGCTGTAATCCTCCTCCATATTCTTGCTGAAGAGGAACATGTCGGCGCCGGCCGCGATGGATGTGGGAACGGCCAGCCTTCTGGGCATGGGAATCGTGTAGCCGGCCATGGTGGTGGCGTCCGTGACGATCATGCCGTTGAAGCCCAGGTGCCCGCGGAGCAGGCCTTCCATGAGCTCCTTGGAAAGGCTGCCGGGCAGGATTTCATTATCCTCAAGGTCAGGATTCAGCCGCTTGGACCAGGCGGGCTGCATGATGTGGCCCCCCATGCAGGTCAGCGCGCCGGCCTCGATACCTGCCCTGTAGACCATGCCGTAGGTCTCGTCCCACTTCTCGCAGGAGAGCGGGTTCACGCTGGTCACCAGGTGCTGGTCGCGCTCGTCGCTTCCGTCGCCCGGGAAATGCTTGATGGAGGCCGCGAGCCCCATCTCCTGGACCACCCGGGTGTAGGCGGCGCCCATTTTTGCCACCCGGTCCGGGTCCGAGCCGAAGGTCCGGGTGTTGGTGATGGGATTGCGGAACTCGTAATCGATGTCGATGATGGGGGCGAAGGCCCAGTTGGCGCCGACCGCGGCCGCCTCCGCGGCACAGACGTAGGCCAGCTTTTCAGCCATCTCCACGGAATCCGTGGCGGCCACCTCCATGGGAGCGCCGAAGGTGGTGCCCTCGGTCACGATACCGTTGCCGCCCTTCTCCAGGTTGGCCGCGACCAGGGGCGGGATGGACGCCTCGCTGAGCATGGTGTTGTAGAAGTTGACTGCCTTCTCGGCGCTCATGGGTCTGTACATGACGCCGCCGGGCACGCCGCCGTAGACCTGCTTCAGCTTCTGGAATTCCTCCTCGTCGCCGCGCCTTACGTTGATGCAGAAGAGCTGGGCCAGCTTCTCCTTCTCGGTCATGCCGGCCATGGTCTCGCGGACCCAGGCTAGGGCTTCATTTCCCAACTTAAAGGGGGCCTTTTCCAGGATTGAAAAATCCCTCTGCAGATTTGACATGGTTGCATCCTCCTTTCGGCCAGTTTCACGATTATTATTACTTAAAACTCTAAAGGAGTACAGAGCGCTTGTCAAGAAAAATGACCCCCCTGCGCGGCCCTGGCCAGTTCCTTGCCAATGACGTCACATAGCGCAAAAACACCAGGCAGCCTGCTGTCCTGCCTGGTGTTTTTCCTGTTCATTTTCCTTTTTTGAGACGGCTGTCAGCCGCCTTTCTTTACGCCTGGGAACGCACGCTCTCACTTCTCCAGGATCCGCACCGCCGTCCCGTAGGCGATCACCTCCGCGGCCCCCTGCATGACCTGGGAGGACCCGTAGCGAACGCCCACGATGGCGTCCGCGCCCATGGCCTCGGCCTCGTCCACCATGCGCTTGGTGGCCAGCTGGCGAGCTTCATTTAACATCTCAGTGTAGCCGACGATCTCGCCGCCGACGATGGTCTTCATGCCGGCCATAAAGTCCCGGCCGATGTTCTTGGTCTGCACGATGGCGCCCTTCACGAGGCCCAGCGCTTCGATCTCCTTGCCCGGAATCGTGTCAATACTTACCAGCTTCATCCAGCTCACTCCTTTCCAGCTCCTTCATCCGCTGACGAAGGGCAATCAGTATTCCCGCGACTATGGCGACCGGGAACAGTAAAATGAACGCAAACCCCCAGAGGGGAAGCGGATCCACGGACTGGCCCCACAGGAGCAGCACGATGACTGCGCACATGAGTGCGATCATCACCACTGCAGAGATCAGAGACCCCTTTCGCCTCTCGCTGACATCGGATTTCTCCACATCCATAAAATGAACACCTCCTTTTTCGAGTGCCTTCATTTTCTCAAGATACTCGGCGGCTT